>NZ_RAWP01000052.1:0-63801 GCF_003668935.1 Corallococcus sp. AB032C
GCGGGGGCCGGGGCCTCCGGGCCAGGGGGCTCGGAGAAGAGCAGCCGGCCCTGGTCATCCAGGACGCGGACCGCCTCCAGCGTGGGGTCCGCCTGGCGCAGCGTGCGCGCCAGCTGGGTGAAGCCGGTGAACTGCTCCAGCGCCATGCCCACGCGCAGGAACATCTCCACCGGCCCCTGGAGGATCGCGCCCTGCGCCGCGAGCCGCTCGAACTGGAGGCGGGCATCCCCGCGCCACGCCTCGCCCAGCCCCAGGGCGACGA
Source organism: Corallococcus sp. AB032C (assembly GCF_003668935.1). Classification (NCBI taxonomy): domain Bacteria; kingdom Pseudomonadati; phylum Myxococcota; class Myxococcia; order Myxococcales; family Myxococcaceae; genus Corallococcus; species Corallococcus sp. AB032C. The sequence goes on from NZ_RAWP01000052.1 coordinate 263, forward strand.
CCCCTCCGAGCGAGGCGGCCAGCACCAGGAGGAGGGCGCCAAGCCGGGCCCGGCGCAACCCGCGCCCGTGCCGGAGGGAATGGACAGACATGGTTCACTCGCGAAAGGCGGCTTCGTGTGCCGCGCCCTGTCTCCAAGGACGGCCTGGCCCCTGTCGGTGTGAACGGTTCACAAAGGCATCCATGCGCCGTCCCACGGGCATGCCCACACCCCCAATGCGTGCCTTTGCCCTGATGTCTGTTTTTGTATCAATGTCCCTGCTGGCCCCCCAGGCCCGCGCGGAAGCCCCGCCGCCGACGGGGGCCACCGTCCTCCAGAGCCGCGATGGCCGGTCCGCGCTGCGCGTGGGCATGGGCCTGCAGACGGACCTGCGGCTGACGCCCACCGACGATGGGCTCGCGAGCACCTTCTACGTCCGCCGCGCGCGCATCAACCTGTCCGGCACGCTGGCGCCCTTCGCGGACGTGCGGCTCATCACCGACGTGGGCCTGCGTGAAACGCCCCTCTACCAGGACGCATGGTTGGAATTGCGCGCCGCGCCCTGGCTGCGGCTGCGCGCGGGCCGGCTCAAGGTCCCCTTCGGCTACGAGTGGCTGGAGACCTCCTCCACCTTCCTGGACTTCGTCGAACAATCCCTCCTCTTCTCCCTGGTGCTGCCCCGGTACGACCAGGGCCTGGCGCTCCACGGAGAGTTCGCCGGCAACCGCGTGGAGTACTGGCTGGGCCTCTTCAACGAGGCGAGCAGCAAGGCGCGCGACGAGGATCGCGGGAAGATGCTGGCGGGCCGGATCGCCGTGGTGCCGGCGGAGGGCGTCTCCGTCGCGGTGAGCGCCACCCACGCGCTGGGCGACAACCTGCCGGAGGAGGCGCGCGGCAAGCTGCCCACGGGCTTCTCCTTCCTGACTGCGCCCCAGTACAAGCTGACGTACGCCACGGGCGCCACGGGCCTGTTCGTCGTTCCACCCGAATGGCGCCTGGGCGCGGACTTCGTCTCCTTCCAGGGACCCACGTCGCTGAAGGTGGAGTACGCCCGCTTCTTCTCTCCCTCGCGCGAGGGCTGGCTCACCGCCGCGGACCTGGGCAAGGAGGACCGGCGCGTGCACCTGGCGGGGCTGCGCTCGCAGGCCTTCTACGCGTCCGGCACGTGGGTGCTGACCGGCGAGAAGAAGCAGGAGCGGGGCGTGGACCCGGAGCGGCCGTTTGATCCGGGCGCGGACAAGTACGGCGCGGGCGCCTGGGAGCTGGGGCTGCGCTACGGCTTCGCGCGGCTGCGCTTCGAGGGACTGCCCGACCACGACGGGCCCTCCGAGGAGCGCCTCCAGGAGGTGACCGCCGGCCTCAACTGGTACCTCAACACCAACACCCGCTGGATGTTCAACGCCAGCCGGTACGTCTTCGACGGGGGGCGCGCGCCCTACGACGAGTTCCTCATGCGCATCCAGTGGTTCTTCTAGAGGGGAGCCGGGGCCATGAGTCTGTTCTTCAAGCTGGGGGCCGCGACTGCGGCCATCCTGTGCTTCTCCATCGCGTTGGTCGTCCTGCTCAACTTCGCCAAGTTCGAGACGACGCTCGTGGAGCTTCAGCAGTCACGGCTGCGCGTGCTGGCGCTGGACGCGAAGGCCTCCACCGAGGCGGCCATCGACCTGGGGCTGGCCCTGCCCGCCGTCCGCGACGCGCAGCAGATCCTCACCCGCGTGTCCGGCATGGACCCGGACATCCGGGGCGTCGCCATCCTCGACCGCCGGGGCACGGTGCTGTTCCAGAGCGGGCTGCACGCCACCACCCACCTGCCCGGATCCGCCCGGGAGCGGGCCGCCTGGTTCGAGGCCGCCGCCGCCGCGCACGGCGGCACCTGGAGCCATTCGGACCGCGAGGCCCTGCTGGTGGGCGCGCCCATCCTCAACCCCTTCAGTCAGCCCGTGGGGTTGGTGCTCATCGCCTATGACCGCAAGGCGTTGGATGCGCGCGCGAGCGCCTTTCTCCACACCTTCGCCCGCCAGGCGCTGTGGCCCCTGGCCATCGGCTTCTCGCTCGTCTGCGCCCTGATGTGGATGCTGCTGAGGCCGCTGGGCCAGCGCTTCCAGGCGATGGAGCAGGCCTTCCGGAACATGGACGGTCCGGTGCACACGCCCCCGGCCGACGAGGCGCTGCGTGCCTTCGACGCGCGCTACCAGGAGGCCTCCCTGGCCCTGGCCCGCGCGGAGCGCTCGCTGGAGGGCCCGGCATGAACTCCACGAACGACGGAAGTCTGTCCCGGAGCCGCATCTGGAAGGTGAGCCTGCTGCCCACGTTGCTCATCGTGGCGACGCTGGTGGCGGCGTCCATCCAGGCCTCGCGCCTGTTCGAGCAGTCATTGCGGCCGGACCTGCGCGCCAAGGCGGAGACGCTGGCCCAGACCGTGGCGCTCCAGTTCCACCGCGCCGCGGACCTGGGCATCCCGGTGAACCGGCTGGGCGCGGCGGATGCGTACCTGGATGACGCGGCCCTGGGCCACGAGGAGATCCGCTACATCGGCTTCGCCTCGCCGGACGGCCACCTGCTGTACGCGTCCAGGGACCTGAAGGCGAAGCCCGCGTCCTTCTTCGACAAGGTGCTCAAGGCCCACGCCATCGAGGAGGCGCGCGGTCTGGCGCGCCTGGACGGGGACCTGGACCTGGTCCACCCCGTGGTGTCGCGGGGGCGCGTCATCGGCCAGCTGCACCTGGGCATCGACGCGACGTACGCCGAGCAGCGGCTCCAGGAGATCCACACCGACGTCCTCATCACCCTGTTCGTGACGGCGCTGGTCACCGTGGAGGTGCTCATGGCGCTGATGGGCCTGCTGGTCATCCGGCCGCTGCGGCTGTTGCGGCGCCTGCTGGAGCTGGGCGGCGCGGGGGACTTCACGCGGCAGGCCCGGGTGCGGCTGCACGACGAGGCCACCCGCGCGCTGGCCTCCGCGGGCAGGCTGGTGCGCGGCCTCAACCGCCGGCACGCGGCGCTGGACGCACGCGCGGCGCCGGAGCTGGCGACGCTGGGCGAGCGCTTCCGCTTTGGAGACCCGAAGGCCCCCGCCGCGCTGGAGGAGCCCGGGACGAGCGACCTGCGGCTGCCGCTGTTCGTCTTCCTCTTCGGCTCGGAGCTGTCGCGCTCGTTCTGGCCGCTCTTCGTCAAGCGGCTGTACCAGCCCGGCCCCTACTTCTCCGAGAGCTTCATGGTGGCGCTGCCCATGTCGCTGTGGGTCACCGCGATGGTGGTGTGCACGCCGCTGGCGGGGCGCCTGCTCAACACCCGGAGCAGCCGCGTGGCGATGCTGGTGGGCATGGTGCCCGCGGGCCTCGGTCTGTTCATGACGGGCCTCGCCTCCAGCCTCACGGAGCTCTTCTTCTGGCGCGTCGTCACCGCGGGCGGCTACGGCATCGTGACGACCACGGCGCTCTTGCACGTGGCGCGCACGTCGAAGCAGAGCCACGGTGCGCGGAGCATGGGCGTGTTCGTGGGCGCGTCCACGGCCGCCAGCGTCTGTGGCACCGCCATCGGCGGCATCCTCGCGGACCGCATCGGCTACGCGGCGACGTTCGGGGTGGCCTCGGCGCTGGTGGGCCTGGCCATGGCGCTGGTGCTGCTGCTGGCTCCGGACCTGGGGCCCGTCCGGGCGCGGGAGGAGGGTGAGCCCCGCGCGATGGCGGCCTACCTGGGCATCCTCAAGCGCGGGCGCGTGCTGCTCTTCATCCTGCTGGCGGCCATGCCGGCGCGCCTGGTGCTGACGGGGTTCCTCTTCTACCTGACGCCCTTGCGCCTGCATGCGATGGGCTTCACGGAAGCCGCCATCGGCCGGTTGATGATGGGCTACTTCATCGTCACGGTGTTCGCCACGCCGGTGGTGTCGCTGCTGGCGGACCGCCATGGCTGGCACCGGGGGATGATGCTCGTGGGCGGCGGTCTCTCCGGGCTGGGAGTGCTGCTGTTCGCGTCGGCCGGTGGCTCGTGGCAGTTGTTGGCCGCGGTGCTGCTGGTGGGCCTGGGACAGGCGTTGGCGGCCACGCCGCTGCTCGCCAGCATCCCGCCGCTCTTCGCCGAGGAGTGCGCCGGGTTCGGCCTGGACTCGCTCCTGTCTGTCTTCCGGATGATCGAGCGGGTGGGCAGCCTCGTCGGCCCGCTGCTCGCCGCCGCGCTGCTGGGCGCCAGCGGCTTCGTGCGCAGCACCCACGCCATCGGCGTCGGGATGCTCGCGCTCACCGCGGGCCTCGCCGCCTACCTCTTCCTGCGTTCCCTTCCACCCACCACTCCCACTCCGAAAACTCCATGACCGCCATCACCCAGAACCTGTTGAAGCTGACGCCTACGCAGCGCGAGCGCCTGGACGTGTTGTTCCTCGCGCAGTACGCGCCGGACCCCGGAGCCCCGTGGCCCGAGCTGCACCCGGAGCACGGCGTGCTCCCGCGCTACAACCACGAGCTGTTCCACACGCTGACCGGACTGGGGCTGCGGTGCTCGCCGTGCCGCTCGCTGGAGGACCTGGTCCACATCCGCAGCGAACCCAACTACGTCTTCACGCTCCTCAACCGCGCGCCGGTCCGCAACTCGGAGGTCTTCACGTCGGCGTTCTGTGAATGGTTGCAGGTCCCCTACCTGGGCGCGCCGCCCAACATCCGCGCGCTGGCGGAGGACAAGCACCTCACCAAGCTGATGGCGCGCTCGCTGGGCATCCCGACGGCGCCGTGGGTGACGTGCCCGGCGGAGGGGAAGCTGCCGCCCGCGCCGGACTTCCGGGGGCCGTGGATCATCAAGCCGCGCTTCGGCGCCGCGTCCGTGGGCATCTCCGAGGACAGCATCCAGGAGACGGAGGCCGGGCTGCACGAGCGCCTGCGCCTGTTCCAGGACCTGGGCCAGGCCTGCCTCGTGGAGCAACTGGTGCCTGGCCTGGACCTGACGGTGCCGGTGCTGGGCGGCGAGGAGCCCCTGGTGCTGGGCGTCGCGGAGGAGACCTCCTCGCTGCCGCACGGCATCGTCACCCACCGGCAGAAGCGGATGCTGGAGGGCGGGCGCGAGCGCCGCATGGCGCCGCGGGGGCCGCTGGCGGAGACCCTGCGGACGTACACGCTCCGGCTGTGCGCCGCGGTGCGGGACTTCGACTACTTGCGCGTCGACTTCCGCCTGCACCGCGACACCGGCGAGCTGTTCCTCCTGGAGTTCAACATCGGCTGCAACCTGGGCAGCCACGCGGCGGTGATGTTCACCGCGCGCGACGCGGGGCTCCAGCAGGCGGACGTCATCGAGCACATCCTGCGGCACAGCCTGGATCGGCAGGGCCGGATGTGGCGGAGCGCGTCCGCCCGGACGGAGGCGGGGCGATGACGGTCCGCGCTTTCCTCGCCGCGCTCGTCTTGCTGTCGGCGGTCTCCGCCTCCGCCGCGCCGTATCGCGTCTTCATGGTCATCCACCGCACAGGCGCGGAGGCGGACCAGGGCTTCCGGGACTACCTGCTCAGCGCGGGGCTGGAGGTGGAGTTCACCGTCCGCAACATCGAAGGCGACGCGAACCGGCTGCCGGCGGTCATCCAGGAGATTCGCGCGCGGCGTCCGGACCTCATCTACGCCCAGAGCACGCTGGTGACGGAGGGGCTCGTGGGCCGGCTGGGCGACGTGGATCCCGCGCGGCACATCACCGACGTCCCGGTGGTCTTCGCCATGGTGTCGGACCCCATCGCCTCGGGGCTGGTGACGCGGCTGGAGGGCTCCGGGCGCAACCTCACCGGCGCCATCCACGTGGCCTCGCTGCCGGTGCAGCTCAAGGCCATGCAGTCGTTCATGCCGCTCAAGCGGCTGGGCGTCGCCTACAACCCGTCCGAGCCGTCCCAGCGCAACATGTTCGACAAGCTCACGCAGCTCACCGCGCAGGCGGGCATCGAACTGGTGGCGGTGCACCCGCTCGGCAAGGACGGGAAGCCGGACGCGGCGCGCCTGCCGGCGATGATGCAGGCGCTGGCGGCCCGGAGGCCGGACCTGGTGTACCTGCCTCCGGTGAACTTCTTCGCGCCGCACAGCCAGCTGCTGATGGACGAAGCGATCCGCCTGGGCCTGCCCACCTTCTGCGCCATCGAGGTGCAACTGGAGGCGGGCGGCATGATGGGTCTGGTGGCGCCCTTCTACAACGTCGGCGGCCTGGCGGGCTTCAAGGCCACGCAGATATTGCGTGAGCACCGCTCACCGGCGGAGCTGCCCGTGGAGACGCTGTCCCGCTTCTCCTTCGAGGTGAACATGCCGGCCGCGCACGCGCTGGGGCTGTACCCGCCCATGCACATCCTCAGGTACGCGCGGATTCGCGAGCGGTAGCGCGGGCCGCCTCCACGGTCCCCAGGTGCAGCAGCTCCTGCAGCAGGTCGAGCAGGAGCTGCTGTCCCAGGTCGTGGCCCACCGCATGCGAGAAGCAGTACGCCAGCCGCAGGGTGTCCCAGCGCTGCGCGAGGGTCGCGGGCGCGAGAGCGATGTCCGTCAGCCGCTGGCAAAGCGCCTCCAACGGTGAGGCTACATGGGACCCGAAGGCGATGCGGCGCAGCAGCTGGCCGGTCAGCTCCAGGAGGACGGGCGTGTCCTCCCGTGACGCGTCCAGCGCCAGCGTCTCCGCCTCCGTCAGGTGGGCCTCCAGCCCCGCCGCCAGCAGCACCGTCTCCAGGACGCGGGCATGCCGCGGGTGCGCGGACTCCGCCGCCAGCGCGACGGGGGACATGCCATCCAGGAGGCCCAGGCGCATGTCACGCGCCTGGGCCTGTGTCAGTCCCAGTTCGCGGCACAGCTGGGCCAGCGGCAGCCGCACAGGGCCTGGGTGTCCGCAGTGAGCGGTCGCGGCCCGCAGCGCCAGGCCGTAGGCCAGCAGGCGATTGGGGACGTCCGGCAATCGCACCCGCAGCGATGAGAAGAGGGCATCGCCCTCCAGCGAGGAGCCGGTCCGGCGCGCCAGGCGATCCGCGAGCAACTCGCGCCGTGGGTCGAGGACCTCCGGGTCGCCCAGCACGCCACGCCAGGCCTCCCGTTGTTTCGCCTGGGTGAGGGGGCTCTTCGTCCGGGTGACGAAGAGCACCGCGTCCAACAGCGCCAGGTCCCTTGCTTCACAAGCCTCTGAGATGTGCGTTCGGATCATGCCGCCAGGACGGCACCGGCGGCGAGGCTGTGATTCCCAGCGGAAATAAAAGAAGCCCCACGGGGCGGCTGCCCCGTGAGGCCTGTCGGAAGTCACCGGCTCCCCGCCGGGAACCACCGCATGCGTGTGATTACTTGAGGGTCCGGTTGATGCGACTCACCTCGGAGTCGTGGACCGTCACGGCGTCGAGGATGAGGTTGGCGTAGGCCTGGGCCGCGGTGGCCGGCGTCTTGTTCACCCCGTTCGGACCGTTGAGGTAGAGGTCGAGCGCGCCCACGCTGAGCTTCCACTCGTCCTTCAGTTGGGCCGGGGCCTTCTTCAGGCACTGGAGCCCGGCGTCGATGATGGTCTTGCAGTAGTCCTGCCACTGCGTGTTGCACGCCTGCCACGCCTTGTGCTGCGTGGTGGTGGAGTTGGGGGGCGGATACAGCGGGCTCCAGGACTCGCCGCGGCCCAGGTGCGTGGAGGAGGCCGGGTGGCCGGTGGCCTCCATGAAGATGCTGCAGGGGAAGCACGAGGCCAGCTTCGTCGTCTTCTTGCCCACGGCGATTTCATACGGCGTGCCGGGGTTGTAGGGCGTCTTCTTGTTCGGGCTGGTGTCGTTGACCCGCTTGTTGACGTGCACGTCGTAGATGGCCTGGATCATCCCGTGCGTGTACGCGCAGATGTCGCGGTTGCGCTGGGGCGCAGGGCCCTCGAAGTGCATGCCCTGCTGCTTGAGCCCTGGCTTCGCCGGGTCATTGTTGTCCTGCTCATTGGCGGCGCCGATCATCCCCCAGGGCTTGTCCGGGAGCGCCTCCGGGGGATGCCACCGCCGCCCGTAGGTGATGTCGAACGGCACGTTGTGCCGGAAGGTGCTCATCAAGCCGGTCTGTCCATCCGTCCGGCCATCGATGAACCCCGTGTAGGCGCCGCGGCCCTGGTAGCCCAGCTTGTCCGCGGTGTCCGCCTGGGTGGCCAGCAGGAACAGCCTGGCGGCGGTGCCGTCCGGCAGCGGCGGGTCGTAGCGGTAGGTGTCGGCGGGGTTCTTGTCGCCGGAGCCGCCGGTGATGCGGCCGCCGGTGGTCCAGATGGGCGTCTTGCCCAGCTCCACCCTCTGGTCGGGCTTGAGTCCCGACGCCTGCAGCAACTGGTTGATCTTCTGGATGGCGGAGAGGTGGGTGGGGTCCAGCGGCTTCTCCCGCAGCTCCTGCTCGGACAGCTTGTGGCCGTCCTCCACCTCGAAGTCGACCCGCGCGTGCCGCTTGTTCACGTCCGCGTTCGTGAGACGGCTCCAGGCCCACCCGAGGACCGCCGCCGTCATGATGACATCCGCGTCCTTGGCGTATTGCGTACCCGGGCTCAGGATGCCCTGCTGTTTCACCAGGCTCATCGAAGACCTCTCCCTCTGGAGCTTTGAGCGCCCGCTCCGATAGGCGTTGGAGCCAGGACGCGGAACTGGAGCCCGTTGTGAAGGAGAGGGAGGCTCAGGGCCTCAGGGGACAGCGGGCCGGGTGGGTGGCACGCACGTGCCGAGGGAGTAGGGGCGGCTGCGCGCGCACCAGTCCGGCCGGCCCGCGCCGGTCCAGGAGAGGACGAGGTCGGAGGCACCGCCTCCCTGGATGTCCCCGGGCCAGGTCTCCACGAGCTGGAGGCCCTGGTCCGCGCTCCAGCGGAACAGATCGATGGGCGGCCCTTCGCGGATGGTCGAGAGCGCGAGCGCCACCGTGTGCTCGGGGCCGCAGAGGACCCGGGGCACGTGGCGAGGGCCCTGGTAGACGGTGGAGCGATGGACCTCCGTGCCGTGCTCAAGCCACAGGTGCACCAGGTGGGAGCCCCCGAACTCCCCGGTGGCCTCAGTGTCCTTCACGAGCGGGGAGACGACGAGCTCCGCGTCGTTGCACCACTCCTTGACGCTGGTCTGGGCGGGCAGCGTCGCGCGGATCGCACCGGAGCGCGTGTCGACGAGCAGGCTGTCCCCCTGCATCACGTTCACGAGGGCCAGCTCCCCATGAGGGCTCGCCGAAGTGAAATAGACGCCCTCGATGCGCCGGGAGCCCGCCGTCATCACGGAGTCCACCCGGCAGGAGTTGTTCTCCCAGTCCAACCACTTGCAGGTCCTCACGTGGCGGACGGTGGCGGAGCCCACGGCTTCGGTGCTGTCGGACTCCAGACGCCGGCCACACGCCGCCGCGAGCAGCAGGCAGGAGAGGAGGGCGGCACGGTGGGGAAGGGGCTTGGGGCGCGGAGGCGCTCCTGGGCCTGGGACTCCGGGTTTGAGCTGGGGCGGACGCCCCGTAGGATGGAAGCCTCGTCGGTGACGGCGATTCATGGAGGAATCATGTCAAAGATGCTGAAGGGATTGTTGGCGGCGGTCCTGCTGGTGGGCTGTGGTGGCACGGAGGCGGATGTGGATTCGCCGGCCGAGTTTGCCTCCCGGGAGGACGCCATCTACGCCTGTAACGTGGGGGCCGCGCCCTATTCCCTCTGCAACGGGGGCAACGGTGTCTGCGTCTATCCTTCGGCGAGCAGCGGCACCGCGGATTGCCGCCCGAAGTGTGGCGTCGCGTGTGGAACCAGCGCCGACGAGTGTTGCATCGGGTATGCCCCCCTCAATTTCTGCGAGATGAGCCGGGGCTGCGGCGGCGGGTCGCCGGGGCCCGTCATCGACTGAGCTCCGGGGCACGTCGCGGTCCGTCTCCGCGACGTGCCTGCTCAGAGAACCGCCAGGGACGCCCCTGGCGGACCTCGGGGCAGTCCCAGCACCGGGAGCAGCGACACGAACTTCCACCACACGCGGAAGTTCGACCACTTGGCTAGACTGAATTCGAGTCATGGACAGGTTGGACGTGATGAGGCTGTTGCGTGCCAACACCGCCATCAGGAGACCTGCTCGAAGTACGACGTGATGCGTCGAAGTGGGACGAGATGCCGGGACTGTCGAAAGCCCTCCCAGAGGGCGACCCGCTCCATCCCCACGATGAGGAAGAAAAGCGAGGAACCATCGAACTGGTCCTCCTTCAAGCGTCTGCTCCAGCCTTCGAGGTCAATGCTGGAGGGGGTCGGGATTGGTTCGGGATGGGTGTGCCATTCCCCCAGGTAGAGGCAGGTGCCCCGGGACTCGGCCCATCGGGCGTCGATGACCGACTGATGCCGTGCGGGCGCGCGGTGGAATTGGAGTCGTGCACGTGAGTCTCCCTCCATGGGGGGCGTCACTTCATCGATGACGACATCGTCGCATCCCAGGATTCGGCGTCCGAGCATCACCCCGCCTGCCTCCGGCTGGTGTAGCTCCAGTTGACGGTATGGGTTGAGCCGCGAAAGAACCTCTGGGGACAGCTTCAAGACTCCGCCACCGCTGCGTTGGAACAAGAGCCCGTCCATGGAGTCAGGCGGGCTGGCAGATGAGGCAATCCTGCCGCTCGAAGCGGGCATCCTGCATCGCGAGGAACCGGGGCGTGACTGTGTGGCCTGCCTTCAGGAAGGGGCCGGGCTCGCCCTTCCAGGAGAGCAGGGTCGGCTCCGTGGCTTCCTTTCGCAGCGAGCGCAACGCCATCCGCGCCGCCAGCTCCGCAGTTCGTTGGGCATCCAGGTCCGCGAAGGGCAGATAGCTGGTTCCACACCCGAGGACGTCACGGCCGTAGCTGACGCCGGGTGTCGCGAATGCAGCTTGATTCTCAAGGGGCCCTCCCTTGATGGGACGTTCATAGAGACACTCAAGGCATCCTCGCTGACTGCCTTGCTGTCCCGGCACATGGGTCAGCAGAGTGTGCCCACCCAACCCGTACGGCTCCAGCCATGCGAAAAGCACCGGTGGATGGCCCGCATCCGTCCAGGCCCACTCGTTGAGATGGAGATCCAGGACGGGAACTCCCAAGGCGGCGATCACCAGATCGTAGGAGCGGAGCTGATCAGACTTCTCCTTGAGGTACCACTCTAGCGATTCGAAGACAGGTTCCACTTCGACGTAGGGCGTGTTCGAAAGGATCTCCGTTCCCAGGGCCTGAACCTTCGGCCAATGACGCCAGCTCCTTCCACAAACGTGCCGGTACGTGTTTTCTGGGGCGAGAATGTCCGGGTCCACCAATGTGAGACGCCCGACTCCTGCCCGAGCCAGCGCCATGGCCAGATGGCCGCCGACGGAACCACAACCCGCGATGAGCACGCTACGCCCCTGAAGGTCCAACTCGGCGCCCCCCCGAGGCAGCAGAAAGTGGCGGTCCCACCGGACGAGGTGAATGGGCTCCACCTTCGCATTCGTGGTGTCCGAGAGCAGCGGATGGCCCTGCTCAAGCTGGGTCAGATCAAGGCCAAGCAAGGCCCGGTCTTGTCCAGGCCGTTCCAGGCCCAAGACGAGCACGTGCCGTGACTTGTCGCAACGGTGGATGAGGCCAGCGAGAGCAGCCCTGCGTTCATCCGGGAGCCGCCGTGCGTACGCACGCAGCCCCGCTGGCGTCGCGAGCTCCAGGATTCGGAAGGCAGCCGCATTGCCGTCTGGAGACACCGGGAGGTAGAGGGCATTGACGGCATGCAGGCCCTCCTTGGGGTTGGACAGGCGTGAACGTGAGTAGGTCTCCGCATCATCCGCAACGGCCAGCACCTCCGTACTCGTTCGGAGCACCGACACGATTCGGGGTTCCTCCAGAACCGAGATGAGGCAGTCCAGAGCGCGGCCCGCAAGGCCCTCCCAATACGCCACGGCTTCACGCAGGAATTCCTGGCCACGGTTGCCGGTCACCTGGTCCTGGAGCATGCGGCGGACCCTGATGAGCGACTCCTCGACGATCGCCTCAGGGTCCTTCGCATCCAGCAGGGTCAGGTCCGAAGTGAAGCAGAGGGTGTTGTCCCTAAACCGGTGAGGGAGGTGAAGGGGCGGCGTGATGTCCTCAATGGAGATCAGCGGCAGGCATCGCGGGAAGTTCCAAGGCAAGCGGATGCGCAGGCGGACCATATGTCCCTCCACGCTCAACTGGCCCGAGCAGGTGGCTTCTTCGTACCCGAACTTGTTCAAGTCCGCACGCAACAAGACAGGGCCACAATCCTTGATGACCCCGCTCTGGGAAAGCCGTTCGAGCACCTGCCGGGGCTCCTCGCGATGCGGACTCATGCGGAAATGCCACCGCCGGCAACCGCGCGTCCACCGGAACTGGCGGTGCTCGACTTCTCGGGAACAGGGAACAGGGGACCGAACTCGCCGCGCAGCGTCTGGCAGGCGGTGACGGCATCCGGGTCGCGTGTCGCTTTGTCCAGCTTCTCCTTGATCTGGAGGAGTCGCTCCCGGAATGTCGTCATCTGGCCGTGGGACATCTTCATAAAGATGTCGGCGCCCGGCGCCACGGGAACAGGGACCGTGAGACGGTACAACGGGGTCCCGTCCTGCTTCGTTCCGACCACATAGAACTTGGACACCAGGGTGGCGACGAATCCACTCAAAGCCTCCAGGTCGTCACACCGGGTTCTCACGGCGAAGGCGTTGTGATTGACGCAGGGACGGAACCACTCTCCCGCCGCGACAGTCAGCCCGATCCCTGTTGGAGCATTCTGGCCGTCCGTCTTGAACTTCTCCGTCTTCCAACGCTTCAGCGCCCGGATGATGCGAAGGAACTGGTCCTGCTCCTTCCCTGTGAATCGCTTTTCCACCCAATCGATGAGGCCGTCTGGATCCGACTCCTCCCATGCTCGGTTCTTCTCATCCGCGCCGAGCTTCCCCTTGGCGATGAAGAGGCGCTTCCACGCATGATCCGGGTTGTCGTAGGCATAGACCGCGAGGTCGACATGGAAGGCCTGCTCTCCGTCGCGGGTGTACTTCACCGTGACACAAGAGCGTCGGATCTCGGTTCCCAGGTCCGTGTGGTCTTCCAGCGCCTTGGCCACCAGTTCCTTCAGGTCGACGGGGTTGGGGTAGTCCCCTTTCGCGCAGTTGAACTTCAGCCCTACGTCGATGTCGTAGTCCTGGCCCTCCGCGGGGTGGATCCCCGTCCCCATCTCGTAGCTGCCCTGATTGATGAACTCGAAGGTGGGAACCGTCTGGCCCTCTCCACGCAGCTGCGCGAAGGCCTTCCTGAGCTTATCCAGGATGACGTCCCGCTTCTGGATGAGTTCCTTGTTCTCCTTGAGCCGTGTGAGCCGGATTTCGTCGTCGAACTGCTCGAACTGTCGCTGGATGTCAGCCATGGTGGCGTTCGCTTTCTTGGGAGGGCGGATTGAACAGGGTGACGGCGGGACGTCCCTCTTTGGCGGCCTTCAAGCCCAGGCGCCATTTGTATCGAGGTGTGTCGAGGGCGTTGTAGTTGTAGGCGTAGCATTCCGGAAGGCCGGTGGATGCCAATGTCCGACCGATGTGGAAGGCAATGCTGACAGGAACAGCAGCGAAGACGTGGACGTTTGTGAGTTCGTTGCGTCCGCTGATGGTCTGCTCAATGGCCTCGCGAATGATCTTGGCGTAATCCAATACCTGAGCTTCGCTTTGAACGATGCCTTTTTGGGGAAGCGTCAATTGAAGGTGCAGGTCGAGCCGGACTTCCGACTCCGGCAAAACCTCCGCGCAGGCCGCGAATTCGACCTCGTTGGAGACGGAGATCCTGACACGCGCCGCAGAGCCTGACTCACGAGAGTCGCAAGTCACCTCAAGTTGCGGATGGGTGGCAGGCGGCTGGGTTGACCAGGTGAAGCGCTGGAGGGCCCGGTCGTGCTCAAGGACATGCACCAACCGTGTATTAGCCATGTACCCTGCCAGGAGTGCCAGGGGAACATATGGAAAGCCATAGTAGAGGATTGCGGTGCCACGTTCATCGAAGACGCTTCGGAGCGGGCCTGCCGGTGCCGCCAGTCGCTGGACCTCCTGCTCCAGGTTCGCCCATTGGCGTTCTCCAATGGCATCGTATTGGTCGATGAGGACGACGTCTGGCCTGATCTCCCGTTGAGCAAACAGCTCTGGAGCATCCGCTTCAATGGGCTTCACAGAAGTTCGACTGAGCGCCTCATGGCAGACGCGCACCAGTTCTTCGCGGGCCTCGGTCGCGGCTGGCCGAGGGGGCGGCGGATTGAATGGATGGAGTGCGGGCTCGTCTCCGCCCCGGGCGTAGAGCTGGAGGGAACGGCTGTCGCGATAGCACCCCGTCTCACGAAGGCGACGGCGTGCATCGGAGAGCGCGGTTCCCAGGTTCGCTCCGTCCACGAGCAACCGGGTATAGAGCGTGCGGGTCAGCTGGATGGAGCCGGGGCAGCTCAGCGGGAGCCGTGACGCAATGACCGCAGGCGCACCATTCGTGTGGAGCATTTGAGCAATGCTCCGCATGGGATGGGCCGGGGGGCCTGAGTCGCCACTCTGGCAAGCGCTGATCGTGAGGAGGCGGAGGGAATTGGCCTTCGCGAAAAGAAGGGTGCTCAGTTGCCGGGCATCAAGGGTTTCAGGGCCGTCCGCCGCCTCGAAGGCATTGAGTTCGATCCCATAGGTGCCGTCACCCAGCTTCTTCCCGTGGCCCAGCAGGTGCAGTGCCGTGAACGGACGAGGGCTTTGCCGGATCTTGTCGGAGAGCCGCTGCGCGGTTGCGTTGGGGAGGACATCGTTCTCTGGATCGAAGCCGAAGCGGGCGGAGGCGCACACCTCCTTGAGTGCGTGCAGGTGCTGTTCGTTGGGAACCCATCCTCCCGCGGATGACCAGGCGAAGAGGATTCGTCCCTGGGGCCGAGGCGCAGGCTCATGGCGAGGCTCACAGGCGTACTCATATTGCAGCACGCAATCATCCGTTTCGGCGAAGGGAGGCCCGTTGCCCAGGAGAAGGCGTTCCCACGGGAGGGTATACAGCTCGTCCGCGTCCTCGGCGCAAATGGTCAGATGGACGGGACGGCCTTGATGAAGTGCATTCTGGATTTGTGCCTCCACCAGGGCCCAATCCGCTGGCCTGAGGAAGTCACTCAGGGCCTTCGAGATTCGCTCGCTGGGGACGCGTTCCTCCTCATTTCGTGTGAGCGCCTCCAGGTCCTCACGGAGATGGGGCCATGGAAACGTCACGGTCCCCCCAGCGCCACGGGAGCGCTTGGCGTAGTACGCTCGTTTCTGCCAATTGAACTGTTTTTTGGACTGTCCCGTGAACTCCAGCCTGATTTCAAACGGGATGGGATTGCGAGGCATGGCGTTGTCCTGCTGTTGTGTGGTTGCCGCGACAAAAGACGCCGTGCGATGGCTTTTTGTTACCTCCGCGGTCGCTGACTCAGTGGAAGTTGGACCGCCGGGTCTCCGAGAAGCACGAAGCTCGAAAGGTCGTGGTAGAGCATCCACCGCTCGGCGTGCTCGGCGGGGCTTCCTTCATAGGCCTGCCCGGACACGCGCGCTGTCCGTTGCTGGTGATAGCTCGACGCCAAGGCCGCGCCTGTCTCGGCGACGGCCCTGAGGATGCCGGCCATGGCTGCCCCGACCCGTCTGCGTCTGGCCAGTTCCAGGATGAAGCCCGCGAAGCGCGTGAACCTGCTGCGTCCCTGGTCATTGAAGCTCTGGGTCCACGCCAGATCCACATGTCCCAGGACCGCGAGGGGACCCTCTGGATTGGACAGGGCGGCTTGCGGCATCGCGGCGATGAACGGGCGGTCCTTGTCAGGGCGCATCATGGCCTTGACGAGTTCCGCCTCCCTTGGCGCGAGATCCTGGAACCATGACGCATAGGCGCTCCGCTCCGGGGTGCCACCGCTGAAGCACGCGAAGCAGAACCAGATTCCCCCAGACAGGAAGGGGGCCGTCGCGACCTGCTCCGCGCTGAGCAATTCGCCATTGGGGAGCACCAGCGCGCCCTGGCGGGCCCGCTGTTCCTCGGCGGAGTTCCAGTCCTTTCCCCTGGGATGACCCAGCCCGTGGCTGAGCGAGAACAGCACGGACGGTTCGGCCCCTCGCGCGAACTCAAGGAATCTCGCGACGGCGGTGTCCTGACCGATGCCCCTTTCGACGCAATGCTGTGGTGGCGCCGCAGGAAGCTTGCCCACGCTCTGGAGCCGCTGGCACTCCTTCACGCTCGGCACCATCAACTGGTCGTGCCCGATCCGCGTCGCGGCGGTGTGGTCTTGCACCGTGTAAAAGAGCGTCCGTGCCCGGTCCACGTCCGACGGCGTTCGTGCCCAGCGGAGGACCTTCTCGACATAGGCCCGATAGCCATCGTCGGAAGGAAACACCAGACGACCCACGAGGGCGTTGGTGGCCATGACTTGCTGAAACGCCAGGGACACCGCATCCAGGTCACCAAGGATCAGCAGGTATCGGGGCCGGTCCTGATCCTGGCCATTCTCCGTGTCGAAGAAGCGTTCCTTCCAGCGATGGGCCGCTTCCCGGTCCAGCCCGGATGGAACCGCATAGGTCCGGACCTCTCCGCCCTGCTCCCGCTGCCGCAACTCCCGGAGCGGAGCGATGAGCGCCAGGAGTCGTTCACCCTCGGGACCACATGCATGGACGATGCCCCAACGCTGGGCCGGGAAGTCGTCCAGGTCTCCCGCGTCACTCCACAGGTATTTCGGACGTGAGAGACCCTGGATGGAAGGCGGATGGCTCAAGACCAATTCATCAAGTCCCGGGCAAAGAATGGGCGCGCGGGTGTCCGCGTGCGCGAGCAGCAGCTCGAGGGTCATGGATGGACTCGAAGTGTGGTGGGCCTACGGATTGAGGCTGGCCGGCAATTCCAGATAGCGGTCCAATACCTCTCGCGGCAGGCTTGGGCGGGCATGCAGTTCCACACGTGACTGCTCGCGCATCGTCTGCTGGATGAGTGAGCCGAGCGTTTCTTCCACGGTGCCTTTCCTGGCGAAGACCACCGTTCCGGACTCCGTCGCGACACCCAGCGCGAGGAACGTCTTGGGGTCGTCCAGGGGGAGGAGCAGGGTGCACCGCTCCGATGCCGTACCCTCGGGCCAGAGCGGGCCGGATGACTCCTCCGCGTAGTCAGGCAGCTCCTTGGGGACGAGTCCGCGCACGGGCGTGCCCGTGGGCTTCTCCACCTCATGACCCTCCCAAGGCGGGTTGGTGGCGTACTTCTCGATGAGCGCCTCTGGCAGCGGCGGCAGCTCGTAAAGCGTCACCTCCGCGCCGTCCCGGACCATCCTCTCGATGAAGGGGGCCAGGTTCGTGTCGACCCGTCCATAGCAGACGAAACAGGCCTCCCTCGGAGCGAGGGAGCCGAATGCCAGAAACTGCGTCGGCCGGGACAAGGGCATGAGATAGACGAGACGTCGCGCGGTCTCATTTCCTGGCCAGAGTTCCTGTGCCTGTGAAAACTCCAGGTCGTGTTGCGGCAGGTTCGGCGTGTCCAATGCGCTTCCTCCAGAGGGATGCAGGTGCGGGATTCACCTGGCAATCAGGACGCGCTCTGGAGCGTTTTGTTACCTGTCTTCACTCAAATAGAAGAATGCCATCGAGCCAGGGCCTGCCGCGTCCTTCGTGGCGCCAGGCTTCCCGCTCGTCGCGAAGGGCGATCGCCGCGGGCTGCCCCGCGCGCATTCGCTCCCGAACCTGATTGAAGAACGCATTGACCTCCGTATCCAGCAGGTCGATGGGGGCGGCCAGGACGCCCCGCGCCCCCGCGTCGAGGAACGCGGCGGGAATGCTCAGGGGTTCGTGCACGGCGTAGGTCGTGTGGGCAGCCTTGCACGCGGCCAGCACGACGAAAGGCGCGTACCGGAGCACGGCGGATCGCACCTGGGCCGCGTGCAGTTCGGGTCCGTCCGCGTCCTGGGCCAACAGCAGGAAGGAGGCGCTGGACCCGGCGTGGATGTCCCCGTGGGTCACCAGGTCGACCTCGGAAGCATCCTCCATCATGGCGAGCACGCGGGCCGGGGTGGCCTGGGCGCCAGAGAGCCGTACCTGTTCTTCCTCCGGACCGAAGCCGGGTTGCCAGTCATTCAACCGGGGCAGGTCCGTGCCGGGAGGTAGCGCGACTCCAGAGACCACCAGGTGCCGGGCCACGCCAGCGGGGGGCGTGCGTCGGGCTTCGGTGGTCCGCGTGAGGTAACTCCATGCGAAGTCGGAGGGGAGGATTCCGGCGCGGCCATGCAGGGGCGGGCGCGCGAGCACGTCCACCCGGGCACAGGCGCGCAGGGGCTCTAGAACGGACGCGGGGACGAGGCCGTCGAGCCGCGACGCCAGTGGCTGCCGGCGGGTGGCATCGTAATGGCCGACGAGTGTTCCCTGTGCATCCAGGGAGAGCACCAATGTGCGTTCGGAGTCGACGGTGGCGGCGAGGAGGCAGTGGGAGGGAAGCGGAGTGCCGCGCTCCCTCGCCATCAACGCCAGGGCTTGCGTGAAGTCGTTTCGATGCCCCGCGTCCATGATCAGGGACGTGAACCCGTAGGCCCACACCCGCCTGGCCGCCGGAAGCCCTTGCCTGGCGGCGGCTTCCACCTGCCGCGAAAGGTCGTTCAGCAACTCGCGACCGCGCGCCGGATCCCGCTCGATGACGAGTCGCCCCAGGGCGTGGGCGGCGGCCCAGCGCTCGCCCTTCTCCGTGGGCGGGATCGCATCGAAGGCCTTCTGGAGGTGCTCTTCGTCCTCAGGCGTGCTCCGGAGCCTCGCGACGTCCGACAGGGTGAAGGCACCACTGACGGAGAGCGGCAGTCCCGAGGCCAGCGCCAGGTCCAGTTCCGTTCTGGCTTCGTCCACTTTCAAGTGGTGCCAGGCCATGTCCGCGAGCGCCTGATGGACCCGGCGACGGGTCTCGGGGTCTGCCGGGTCACGCTCCAGGATTTCGCCATAGTAGGCACGCGAGAGTGGAGCGTCATTCACCATGCGAGCCACCTGGGCGACGTTCTGGAGCAGGGATCGCTCCAGGAACCAGTCACCGTTCCTTCGGGTGAGCAGCAGGCCCTGCTGGGCATGTCGTCGCGCGTCGTCGAGCCGGTGGAGTTGGGTGTAGAGGGTGGAGAGATCGATGTCGATCTGGGCGCAGCGGTAATCCAGGCCGGGTGAGGTGCACAGGCGCCGGGCATCCAGCAGCGTTTGGATGGCCTGGTTCCAATGGGCATGCGCCTCCACCCCCTTCTTCGCCGCGAGGCCCTGCTGTTCCGTCGCACGCGCCCGGGCCGCGGTCAGCGTGAACCAGGGGTCCCCGCTCGCGGCGGCCTTCTGTTCGAAGAGGGGCAGGTGCTGGGGAACGGCTTCCATGAGGACGAGTGCTCCCAGAAGCAGGTCGTCCTCTCCCGAGGTCTGGATCCTGGCCAGGAACTTCTCTTGCTGAGGCCGTGACAAGCGGTCGTGAACCAGCTCCGCGTAGGTCTTCGCCAAGGGACCTCGGTGCTTGAAGTCTGCTCCCGCGATCCGGGCGACATAGTCCTGGAGCACCCGTCCGCCCGCGCGAGCATCCAGCTTCCGTGCCAGAGGTTCGAATTCCAGGGCCCGGGCGCGGCTGGGGGCGGACCGGACCGCGTCGTAGAAGTAGAGGCGAGCACTGGGCCAGAGGCTGAAGTCACTGGGGAGCGTTGCCGGGTCCTTGTCCACGAGCGACCTGCCCAGGGCATCCTGGTCTTCTCGTTGCTTCCGGTCAGGCATCGTGTGCCGCAAGGTCCGCGACTTCTGGAGGGCTTCTTCCGACCAACCCGGCTCCTGCAGGTTGGCGATGTCCGTGAAGACCTTGGCCGCCATCCAAGGCAGTTGGAGTTCCCTCAGCGCCAGGGCCCGGTTCCAGAGTGCCTGGGGCATCTGGGGACGTTGCGCCAGCGCCGCGTCCGCCGCTGCCAGGGCGTCGTCGAAGGAGCCGTGGAGGAGGAGGACCGCGGCCCGGTCGGCTTCGCGTTCCGGGGACGGGGGGAGGCGATCCAGGACGGAAAGGACCCGTTTCGCGGCGGAGGGCCCTTCCCGCAGCAGCAGGGCCGTGGCCAGCTCCCGATAGTCCTTGTCCCGTTGGAGCTCGCCCAAGGCGGCGTACTCCGGAAGACTGGCGGCGGAGTTGGTCTGTGCCGCCATGGGCCTGCTGGCCAGGGGGCGGTAGCGGGCCATGGATGGATGACTGAGCCTGGGCTCTAGCGGACGCTCCGGGCCCTCCACGAGGATCGGTGGCAGTGCCGGGGATTGTCCGGGAGGCCGCCCCACCAGGAGCAGCACCACCACGAGCACCAGCGCGAACGACGTCGCGGCGAGGACCCTGGGCTGTCTCCACCAGCCGGCGGGGACGGGCGGGGCGCGCGGCGCTATTGATTCATCTGGGTCACTGACGTGCTCCCTGGCCAGGAACTTGAACTGGAGCAGGACGGGAATCTCCCGCTGACAGGCCACGCAGTCCGGCAGGTGTTGGCGAAAGTCCTCGGCCTCCTCGGGCGAAAGCTCACCGTCGACGAAGAGCGCCACATGCTCGCATGGGCTGGCCATCAATTCACCTTGTGGTGCGGGCGAAGGAGCGCACCCAACTTCGCGCGGATGTCATGGAGGCGCTTGGAGACGGTGCCCACCGGGATGCCCAGCGCCTCTGCGATATCGCGGTACTTCATGCCCTTGGCATGCAGGTTGTAAGTTTCCTGCATGGGTGGGCTCAGGGTTTCGACGGCCCTGGCGAGCTGTTCCGGGGTCACATCGTCGAGATCGGGCAGGGCCGAGTGCTTCGAGGTCGCCTCGGTCTGTTCCTTGCGAGTCGGATCCGTGAGGTGCTTCTTGCGCACCTGCTGTTTGCGGCACTGGTCGATGAAGAGGTTGCTGAGGGTCGTATTGAGCCAGGCACCGCAAGCCTTCCTGTCTGGAAGGGACCCGCTCTGGCTGAAAGTCTTGACGAAACGCAGGAGCGTCTCCTGCACGAGATCCTCGGCGTCCGTTTCGTTCCTGCAGAGATTCCTCGCCTGACTCAACAGCCAGTCGCGGTACGTCATGGCGAACTCGCCCAAGCGCTGGGCACCTGCTTCTGTCCTCACGGGCGGAAGCCTTTCCCTCTCCCTTTGGACAGAAGCAGGGAAGGAGGTGGAGCTACCTCGGGCCTGCCCCCGTTGTTCGGGAGTGGGCGTTTCCTGGGGCGGATACGCGTCGGGAGGATGGGCATCGGGTGGGGACATGGGAGCTTGCCTCCGCCACAGACGCCGAACCGCCGTTTTGTTACCTCCGCCCGCCTGATTTTCGCCTGCAGAGTTGGACCTGGAGGGTCGTTTTCCACTCCATTTGAAATGGAAACGGGCCGTGCTGGAGCACGGCCCCGCTGGTGTGGCTTCTAAAACCGTATTGCTCAACGTGCGTAGCCGAGGGCTCAGCGCGCCGCTTCGGAGGTCATCCGGGTGGCCACGCCGGGCCGTCTACGCGCGCGACCGCCTGGAGCGCCTGGGCCCCCCGGTGCTGGCATGACGGACGCCGAATTGGATGCCTTCGAGGTGTCCGTTCGCGCCGAGACGCGGGTTCTCTTGCCATGCCATCTGCTGAGGGACCGCTTCGTGAGGGCGTTGGAGGTCGTGCTCCTGCTCGATCGCGCGCTCGTCCTGGAGGAGCTGTGCTTCCAGGTCGAGATCCTCCATCGCTTCGAGCCGCGCCTGTCTCCGCGCAACCTCGCGCTCATCGCGTCACGGAGCGTTTGAGGCTGGGTCGATGCTTCCTCCGCCGGTCCGTGTCGGGCACGGACCGGCGGGGCCGGCGTCTCGGGCGCGGCGCCAGCCACAGGTGCCCCGCGCTTCGTCAGGGCCCCAGGGACTGCACCGGAGCAGGCGTCAGCCGGTCCGTCGTCGTCCCATCGCCCAGTTGGCCAAAGGAGTTGCCGCCCCAGGCCCAGACGGCGCCATCGGACGTCGTCGCCAGTGTCTGGTGATTGCCTGCGGAGATGGGGACAACCCCGGTGAGGTGGGCGTAACCCGGCGGTCTCAAGCGGTGAACGCACCACGCGGGTGCTCACCATGGCACCCTGCTTGATGGGAGGCACAGGGTGCGAGGCCGAGGGAAAGCAGCAAGGCTGACGGGTGAGGATAGGCTGGAGATTCGGCGGCGTGTCATCGCTGGCGAGAGCTTCGAGCAAGCGGCGCTGGCCATCGGCTGCTCGAAGAAATCCATTCAGCGGCTCCTGGTGAAGACAGGCGGACTGCTCGGAGGCGCCCGCGAGGAAGGGCAGAGAATGACAAATATGTCGGCTGTGTCATGGGTGTCTTGGAATGGCGGCGTTGTATGCCCATGGCAGGAAAGAGAGCCGCGTCTCACCCATGGCTGGGAGGGAAGGGCCTCCGCCCGGACAACGCTCGCCAATAGAGACTCCAGAAGGGCTATCCTCCCGCTCCCATGAAAGTCCTCGAACGAGGCAGTGCTCCCCATGCGCCGCTGCGGCTCAGCCCCCTCGTGGGGAGCGTGCAACGCATCCGCGTCCGCTCCGAAAGCCAGGGCGCCATCAAGGACGCGGGCCAGAAGACGCCGCTCCCTCCGGTTCCTGGCGTCCAGATGGTGCTCGCCGCGGAGGTGCTCAGCGTGTCCGCTTCCGGGGAGGTGCGCTTCCAGTTCACGCTCGAAAGCGCGGCGCTCCTCATCCAGCCCGGCACGCCGCCCCAGGCCGTGGAGAAGCTCCACGCACAGCTGGAACCCCTGCCCGGACTGACAGGCGAGGGACGCGTGGGCTCGGACGGACGCTCCCAGGGCTTCACGCTGAAGCTGCCCAAGGACATGGCCGCCCCCGTACGCGACCAGCTCCAACAGGTGACGGCCACCCTCGCGGGTCTCGGGCGCCTGCTCCCACTCGAAGCCCTGGGGCTGGGGGCTCGCTGGTCGCCTCCCTTGCCCGGCAAGGGGCCCCTCTCCGGGGCTCGGACCACCCTGGAGCTCAAGAAGCGGGAGGCCACGGGCTTCGGCCTGCGATTGGAGCTGGACTCCACCTCGAAGCCCCAGCCCGCGCCGGAGAACCTCCGCACGAAGAAGGGCGGCGAGTCCCTCACCACCTACGTGCGAGGTCAGGGCGGCTGCACGTTCAGCCTGGACCGGCTGTGGCCCACGCGCTTCGAGCTGGACGTCGAGACACGTCTGGCATTGCGCGCGGAAGACAAGGACTCACCGCGTCGCATGGACAGCTTCGCGACACTCCAGATGCGTCTGCGCGAGCTGTCGTTCAGTCCCCCCAGGACCCAGGCCGCCGCCACCCGCGCCAGCCGGCGTTGACCGGGGCCTGAGGGTGTCCAACCTCTCGTAATTCCAGGACTTCTGTCCAGCCGCGACAGGGGACGCAACCGCGAGCCCCTTTGATGGATAATCAGCGCAGAGGGGTTTCATGGGCCCGATGTGAGCGGCCCTCTTTATTTTCGCTGCGCCCGATTGGGGGATGCGCATGGGTATCGACGGAACTGGCAACAATCGTCCTCGGCAGCCGGTCACGGCACAGCCTCCCGTGGTGGCGCCACCGCCGCCGCCTCCTCCTCCAGCTCCGCCCGCGAACGTCGCGACCCGGCCCGTGGCGAACGAACAGTCCACCTTCGACCGGACCGCGCCCCGGGAAGGCCCGCAGCTTGCCCCGCCGGCCAGCTCGCTGCTGACGGAGAACACCCAGGACGCGCAGGCCAACTGCCTGGACAAGGCGGCGGACTGGGTGGATACGGCGACCCCCGCGCTGCGGGCCCGCTCGGAGCTGGTGTTCCTCAAGGACACGCGTCCCGGCCAGGAGGGGCAGACCGGCCACGTCATCGTGCGGCAGGGTGAGCGCGTCGTCGACCCCTCCAGCGGCAAGAGCTACGACAACCTCCAGGCCTTCCTGAAGGAGCAGCCGCAGTACAAGCAGTCGGGGACGCTGTCGGGGACCTCGGCCCACAAGATCTTCTCCGCGCCCCCGGGCTCGCCGGAGCGTCAGAAGGCCATCGCGGACGCGAAGGTCTCGCCCGAGCTCCAGCGCATGATGGTCGCGGACTCGCCCCCGGGCACGACGCCCGCGAGCCCCGCGCAGGCGCCCGCGGCCCCCGCGTACACCGCCGAGCAGGCCAGCAAGGACGCCACCGCGCTCTACGAGGCCACGGACGGCGGCATCACCGGGTGGGGGACCGACGAGGACAAGATCTTCCAGACGCTCGAGGGCAAGACGCCCGAGCAGGTCAACCTCATCCGCCAGGCCTACAAGGACCACTACAACAAGGACCTGGACGCCAAGCTCCAGGACGAACTGGGCGGAGACGACTGGACGCGCGCCCAGGCGATGCTGAAGGGCGACACCGCGAAGAACGACGCGGTCGTCATCCAGTCCGAGCTGGATGGCGTGTTCGGCTCCTCGGAAGCGGTCCTCAAGACGCTGGAGAAGCGCTCGCCCGAGGAGCGCAAGGCCATTGCCCAGAAGTTCGCGGAGCAGAACGGCGGCGCCCCGGCGGGCCAGTCCGCCGAGGACTTCATGCTCTCCAAGCTGGGCAAGGAGCTGGACTCGGACGAGATGTCGCGCGCCCGGAGCCTGCTCGGCGCCAGCCAGGCCCAGACGCCCCAGCAGAAGCTGGAGCTGGAGACCCAGGCCCTCAAGGAGGGTCTGAAGCGGGACATGGACGGCCTGGGCACCGACGAGGACCGCATCTTCGAGCGCCTGGAGAAGGCGACGCCC
This sequence comes from Corallococcus sp. AB032C, assembly GCF_003668935.1. Lineage (NCBI taxonomy): Bacteria > Pseudomonadati > Myxococcota > Myxococcia > Myxococcales > Myxococcaceae > Corallococcus > Corallococcus sp. AB032C. The sequence goes on from NZ_RAWP01000052.1 coordinate 24,841, forward strand.
GAACAGCGCGCCCTCCTGGCCAAGGACCCCGCCGTCGCCGCCCGCCTCAAGGACGAGCTGGGCAGCGAGGACTACGACCGCGCCATGGGCCTGCTCCAGGGCACCCCCGGCCAGGCGGACGCGGCGCGCATCCGCGACGCCATGAGCGGCTGGACGGGCGCGGACGAAAAGGGCGTGCGCAAGGTGCTGGAGGGCAAGACGCCCGCCCAGCTCGACGCCATCAAGAGCGAATACCAGCGGCAGACCGGCAAGTCGCTGGAGAGCGAGATCCGCGGCTGGGGCGGCGCGGACGCGGACGTGACGCTGCGGCTGCTCAACCCTCCCGCGCCGGGCGACAAGAAGGCGCAGGCCGAGGCCGCCGCAGAGAAGCTCAACCTCGCCATGGACGGCCTGGGCACCGACGAGGACGCCATCCGCCAGACGCTGGAGGGCAAGTCCAAGCCCGAGCTCGACGACATCGCCGCGGCCTACAAGGAGAAGTACGGCAAGGACCTGCGCGCGGAGCTGGACTCGGAGCTGGATGGGCGCGACGAGCTGGAGCTGCTCAAGCAGAACTACGACCTGGGCGCGGTGGATGCCAACGATCCCAACGCCGCGCAGGAGCGCACGCGCCGCCTGCGTGAACAGCAGGCGAACGAGTCGGGTTTCGGCTCCTGGGTGCTCGGTGGCGTCCAGCGCACCATCAAGGGCGAGTCCGACAACGACCGCATCAACAACAACCTGGCGCGGGCGGAGACCGCCATCCAGGCCGGCGACACGCAGCGGGCCAATACGCTCACCGGCTATGGCGCGGACGACGTGAAGTCGCTCCAGACGAGCAAGGACTCGCTGGCGGACGGCGCGGCCAGCGCCGCCGTCGTCGTGGTCACCACCGCGGCCGTCATCGGCACGGGTGGCGCGGCCACGCCGCTGGCCATCGCGGGCTACGCGGCCCTGGGCGCGGCGACGCGCGTGGGGACGTACGCGGCCCTCCAGGGTGACGCGGCCGGCGGCCAGGAGCTCTTGCGCCAGGCCGGCATTGGCGCGGTGGAGGGCGGCACGGCGGTGCTGCCCGTGGGCAAGGGCGCCGGGGCCGTGACGGCCGGGGCCCGCACGGGCGCCACCACCGCGGCGAAGGAGGTCGCGGGCACCGCGGTGCGCGAGACGGTGGAGACGTCCGTCAAGGCCGCGGCCATCCAGGGCGCGAAGGAAGGCGCGGTGGGCGGCGCCGCGGGTGGCGCCTTCGACGCGGCCACGCGGAGCGAGACGTGGGAGAACGGCGTCGTCAACGGCTTCGTCGAGGTGGGCAAGCGGGCCGCCATCGACGGCACGGTGGGCGCGGCGACCGGTGGCGTGGTGGGCGCGGGCACGGCCAAGGCCGGGCAGCTCATCCGCGAGGTGCGGGCCAAGGGCGCCCTGGAGACGAACGGCCCCAACATCCGCTTCACGACCTCCGAGGGCCGCGTCTTCGAAGGCACGGTGACGCCGGAGAACGCCAAGGACGTCCTCAAGCTCGTCAAGGCCGCGGACCTGCGCACGGGGAAGACGGCCGGCAGCTACGAGGTCCGTCAGGCCATCCTGGAGCGCTCGGGCGGCAAGGTCAGCACCTTCGAGGCCTTCACCGTCGGCGAGCCCCCCAAGGACGGCTCGCTGTGGACGTGGCTGGAGGAGCCCAAGAACTGGGTCCCGGAGCGGCGGGAGCTCCAGCAGAAGCTGCTCAACACGGAGCTGGACAAGGCGCAGACGCTCTCCGACCGCCTGGAGCCCAACACCGTCTACGCGCTGCGCGGCAACACCGCCGCGGGCAAGACGACGGCCGTGAAGAGCGACCCGCACCTCAAGAGCAAGGTCCTGGACGAGCACGGCGAGCTGAGCGGCGCCCTCAACCCGGACCCCATCAAGGCGAAGATCGCCGAGGCGCACGACGGGAAGATCTCCACGTCCCAGGCGCACGTGGAAGGCTCCATCATCTCGCAGCGGGTGGAGAACGAGATGCTCTCCCGGCCGGGCAGCTCGGTCGTCTACGACAAGCGCTTCGCGGGCGAGAGCGACATCCCGCGCATGTTGAAGGCCGTCGAAGGCCGCAACGTGAAGATCGTCGACCTGGAGGTCCCGCTGGAGACGTCCAGCGTCCGCGTGCTCATGCGCAACCCGGGCACCGCGGATCCGCTCGTCCCGTTCGAGGCCGTGGAGGGCGGCTTCAAGGGCGTGCGCCAGAACCGGCTCGAGCTGCTCATGGGGCGCGAGGGTGAGTTCCAGGGCGTCATCAACAACCCGAAGATCACCGACTACAAGCTGATGGTGACGGACAACACCGGCAAGCAGGTGCTGGTGGCGGAGAAGCGCAACGGCACGTGGCACGGGCCGGACACGGCGGAGAAGCAGGCGCTCTTCGACAGGGCCGTCATGGAGAGCCCCGCCGCCGAGGCCGCGCGCGTGAAGAACACGGTCATCGACGATGCCTTCATCGACCGGCAGGTGGGCGCCATCACCGACCCCGGGTTCGCGCAGAAGATGCGGGCCCGCCTCACCGAGTACAAAGGCAAGACGCTGGGAGAGGCCCTGGAACAACACTCGAAGAAGACAGAGTGAGCCCGCGGCGTGTGCCCGCTTCATCCATGGGTTGAAGCGGGCCGCTCGCGGCCCTAGCCTGAAAAAGAGTGTTGCACCCTCGAGGAACGCGCATGCCGACATCCGCCGAAGACACCCTGAAGCAACTCCGCGACGCGCAGCAGCAGCGCAAGGCGACCGAGCGGGAGCAGGTCGCGAAGGCCCGGGCCACGTCTGGCAAGGAGCCCTTCGACATGGAGAAGCTCCGCGCCCTCTACAACCCCGCGTGGGATCGCGGTGACGCGCCCCTCACGCCCTCCGCCATCGAAGACTACGAACGGCGGTACTACCTGGAGTCGCCCCAGGTGAAGACGCTCCAGCAGTTCGCGGAGCGCCTGGCCTTCCTGCGCGACAACGACGCGACCTGACACTCCCGGGCATGGCATTCCTCCGCCCGGGCCTTGTGCCGGGCTGGGGACCGCGCTCAGGGGCCGGAGGGCAGAGGATCCTCCAGCAGCGCCTGCGGCCGGTGGTGGGCAGTCGGGCGGCGGCACCTCGATGGCGCCGATGCTCTCATCGCGGACGTAAAGCCGCTCGCTTCTAGCGCAGCGCCGCCCGTGCATGTCCCCCGTGCTGCTCGAGCAGCGCCTGGGGGCGAAACGGTTGCGCACCCACCTACCCGCGACAGTGGCTCCTCGCCCCCGGAGCACCAAGCGGTCGCTCTCCCTCCGCCGCTGCGGTTGCGCCTCCGCGCCCCGGGCGCCAGCGTCAAGGCTTGATCATGAGGCATACGGGAGCCAACGCAATGGCGGAACAAATCACGCAGAAACAGAAGGCCCAGGAGCCTGTCATCCCAGCTCAGCTGGGGGTCCAGACGAACCGCAAGATCGAGGACCACGCGCTCATCGGAAACATGCGCTCGGCGGCATTGGTCGCCCGGGACGGGACCATCGACTGGTTGTGCCTGCCAGACTTCGACTCGGACGCCTGCTTCGCGAGCCTGCTCGGGACGGAGGAGAACGGTGAGTGGGCGCTCGCACCGAGGGAGTCCATCCAGAAGATCACCCGCCGCTATCGGAAGGACACCCTGATCCTCGAGACGGAGTTCACCTGCGCCTCGGGCTCCGCCCGGTTGATCGACTTCATGCCTGTCGGCCAGGAGTTCCCCAGGATCGTCCGGACCGTCGTGGGGGTGAAGGGGACGGTGGCGATGCACTCGAAGCTGACGCCACGCTTCGCCTTTGGCCGCTCCATCCCCAAGGTAGAAAGCGTGGGCGGCTCGCTCCGTGCGTTCGCCGGCCCGGACGCCATCTTCCTCCGGCGCACGGACAGGGATACGGCGTCCCCACTGGTCTCGAACTTCGAGGTGACCGAGGGCCAGCGGTTCTCCTGGGTGATGAGCTGGAACTACTCGTGGTTGGATCAGGTCCCGCCGAACCTGGATGCGGACCAGTCCGAACAGGAGACCGACCGCTACTGGACCCAGTGGGCGTCGAAAATCGTCCCGCCGCCGAGGTACCGCGACGAGGTCGTCCGCTCCCTCATCACCATCAAGGCCTGCAGCTACGAGAGCACGGGCGGAATCGTGGCCGCGCCCACCACGTCGCTCCCGGAGACGCCGGGAGGCGAACGCAACTGGGACTACCGCTTCACGTGGCTGCGCGACGCCGCGCTCGCGCACAACGCCCTGTCGCGCGCGGGCTTGCGCGACGAGGCATCCTCGTTCTGGAAGTGGGTGATGCGCGCCATCGCGGGAGACCCCGCCCAGATGCAGATCATGTACGGAATCCGAGGCGAGCGCCGCCTCACGGAGTCCACGCTGGACTGGCTCGATGGTTACGGTGGCGCGAAGCCCGTGCGCATCGGCAACGGGGCCTACAACCAGTTCCAGCTCGACGTGCTCGGCGAGGTGGCCGCGGTGCTCTACGCGGGCGCGAAATACTTCGGCGAGGTCGGCCCCGTCGCGCAGCGCGCGCTGCTCAACGTCGCCGAGCACGCGATGAAGGTCTGGCAGAATCCCGACAAGGGCATCTGGGAGATGCGCGGACCCGATCGCCACTTCACCGCCTCCAAGGTGGCCGCGTGGGCGGCGCTCGACCGGGCCATCAAGGCCTCGGATGAGACGAAGATGGCGGCCCCGATGGAGCGGCTGCTGGAAGCCCGGGAGAGCATCTTCGAGGAGGTCTGCGCGCAGGGGTTCAATCGCGAGCTGAACAGCTTCGTGCAGTACTACGGCGGCAAGGACATGGACGCGAGCCTGCTCTACATCCCGCTGACCGGCTTCCTTCCGGCAACGGACCCACGGGTGGTGGGCACGGTGGAGTGCATCGAGCGCGAGCTGCTCCAGGACGGGCTGGTGCTCCGCTTCAAGCCGGACGCTACCGGCTCCGTGGACGGGCTCAGTGGAGAGGAGGGCACCTTCCTCGCGTGCTCGTTCTGGCTCGCCGACACGTACCAGATGATGGGGCGCTTCGAGGATGCCCGGCGGCTGTTCGAACACCTGCTGTCCTTGAGCAACGACCTGGGCCTGCTCGCCGAGGAGTACATGCCGAAGCTGCACGCGCAGCTGGGCAACTTCCCGCAGGCGTTCAGCCACTTCTCGCTCGTCAACGCGGCCTACATCCTCACCGAGCCCCGCGCCTGACGCGGCTCCCGGGCCTTCTTCGAAGGCCCGGGAGCTCCAGGGCGCGAGCCCTCAGTCCGGCCAGGTCCAGTCCGCGATCTCAGGCCGGTCCCGGCCGTGCTCGTGCGCGTAGGCCAGGTTGTCGAGGATGGCGTTCTTCATCTCCTCCTTCAGGTGCCCCGCCTTCGCGTGCAGCGCCGGCACGCGGTCGATGACGTCGATGACCAGGTGGTAGCGGGACGTCTCGTTGAGGATCGCCAGCTCGAAGGGGGTGTTGATGTTGCCCTTCTCCCGGTAGCCATGCACGTGCAGGTCTTCGTGGTCGATGAAGCGATAGGCCAGCTTGTGGATGAGTGACGCATAGCCGTGGAAGCTGAAGATGATGGGCTTGCCCGGCGGGAACAGGCCCTGGAGCTCGCGTTGAGTGGACCCGTGCGGGTGATCCGCCGACGACTGGAGCTTGAACAGGTCGACGACGTTGACGAAGCGCAGCTTCAGGTTCGGTGCGCGCGCGCGCAGGATGGAGGCGGCGGCCAGGGCCTCCTGCGTCGCGACGTCACCGCAGCAGGCCATGATGACATCCGGCTCCGCGTCCTCGTCCGTGCTGGCCCGCTTCCAGATGCCGAACCCCTTGGCGCAGTGGGCGACGGCCTCGTCCATGCTGGTGAACTGCAGGTGCTTCTGCTTGTCCGCGACGATGACGTTGACGCAGTCGGTGCTGCGCAGGCACTGGTCCGCCACCACCAGCAGCGTGTTGGCATCCGGCGGCAGGTAGATGCGCGTGACCGAGCCGGACTTGTTCGTCACCAGGTCGATGAAGCCCGGGTCCTGATGTGAGAACCCGTTGTGGTCCTGACGCCACACGGTCGAGGACAGCAGGATGTTCTCCGAGGCAACGGGTGCCCGCCAGCTCACGTGGTTCTTGCTGATGTCCAACCACTTGGCGTGCTGGTTGAACATGGAGTCCACGACGTGGGCGAACGCCTCGTAGGTGTGGAAGAGGCCGTGGCGCCCCGTGAGCAGGTACCCCTCCAGCCAGCCCAGCAGCGTGTGCTCCGACAGCATCTCCATGACGCGGCCGTCCCGCGCGAGGTAGCCCCCGTCGGCATCCTCTGGCACCAGGTTGGCCATCCAGGTCTTCCCGCTCACCTCGTAGAGGGCCTGGAGCCGGTTGGAGGCGGTCTCGTCCGGACCGAAGACGCGGAAGCTCGTCGGGTTGTCGCGCATGACGTCGCGCAGGAACTCGCCGAGCGGCTTCGTGTTCTCATGCAGCGTGGTGCCGCGCGAGCCGACCTTGACCGCGTAGTCGCGGAAGTCAGGCAGCCTGAGCGCCTTGCGGAGCAGGCCGCCGTTGGCGTGGGGGTTCGCGCTCATCCGCCGGGCCCCCTTGGGCGCGAGCGACCGGAGCTCCGGCATCAGCCGTCCCTCCGCGTCGAACAGCTCCTCGGGCCGGTAGCTGCGCATCCAGTCCTCGAGCGCCTTCAGGTGCGCCGGGTTGCCTCGCACGTCGCCGAAGGGAACCTGGTGTGAGCGCCAGGTCCCCTCCAGCTTGTGCCCGTCCAGTTCCTTCGGACCGGTCCAGCCCTTGGGCGAGCGCAGGATGATCATGGGCCAGCGCGGACGCGTCGGGGTGTCCGTCAGCCGTGCCGTCTTCTGCAGGGAGCGGATCTCCTCGACTGCCTGCTCCAGGGTCTGCGCCATCTTCTGGTGCATCTGGGCCGGGTCGCTGCCCTCGACGAAGTAGGGCTTGTAGCCGTAGCCGACGAACAGCGCCTCCAGCTCCTCCGGGCTGATGCGGGCGAGGATGGTCGGGTTGGCGATCTTGTACCCGTTGAGGTTCAGGATGGGCAGCACGGCGCCGTCCCGCACGGGGTTGAGGAACTTGTTCGAGTGCCAGGCCGTCGCGAGTGGCCCTGTCTCGGCCTCGCCGTCACCCACGACGCAGGCGACGATGAGGTCCGGGTTGTCGAAGGCCATGCCGTACGCGTGGGAGAGGCTGTAGCCCAGCTCGCCGCCTTCGTGGATGGAGCCTGGCGTCTCCGGGGTGACGTGGCTGCCGATGTGCCCGGGGAAGGAGAACTGCTTGAAGAACTTCCGCATCCCCTCCGCGTCCATGCTCTTGTCCGGATAGACCTCCGAGTAGGTGCCCTCCAGGTACGCCGGCCCGAGCACGCCCGGGGCGCCGTGGCCCGGCCCGGCCACGAAGATGACGTCGAGGTTCTGCTCGACGATGAGCCGGTTCAGGTGGACCCAGGTGAACGAGAGCGCCGGGCTCGCGCCCCAGTGGCCGAGCAGCCGGTGCTTCACGTCCTTCGGCACCAGGGGCCGGTGCAGCAGCGGGTTGTCCTGGAGGTAGATCATCCCCACCGCCAGGTAGTTGCACGCCCGCCAGTACGCGTTCATCAACTCCACTTCCCTGGCGGTGAGCGGTCCTCCGCCTCGGGTCTGCTCGCGGCCTGGAGCGGAGGGCCCCTGGCCGTGCTCCCTGGCGGACAACGGCGATCCATACTCCGACGCTTCCGTTCCTTCGGGGTGTGCCATGACATGCCTTCCATCAGTGGTGGGTGTGGAGTGTGGAGTCGGACGGGGCGACACCCGCTTCGCCCTCCATGTCCGCGCTGTACGCGCCCAGGGCCGCCGCGCTGTCGCACCAGGCGCGGTGGCGGAACGCCTGCTGGGCGGCGGGCACCTGCGCGCTCTGGCCCCGCCAGGCTTCGAGCGCCTCGTCCTGCAGCGCGCGTCCGTAGGAGAAGCTCAGCGTCCAGGGCTTCGGGCCTTCCAGCGCGTTGATGGCGTTGAGGTGCTCCGTGGCCAGGACCGCGTCCTGTCCGCCGGACAGGAAGACGATTCCGGGGACCGCGGGCGGCACGTGGCGCGTCAGGACACGCAACGTCGCCTCCGCCACCTCCGCCACCGGGACGTGCCTCGCGAAGCCGTGGCCAGCGGTGACCATGTTCGGCTTGAGCAACATCCCTTCCAGGGACGCCCCCGCGGCGAAGAGCTCATCGAAGACCGCCTGCAGCACGCGCCCCGTCACGTCCTCGCACTGTTCGAGCGCGTGCGCGCCCTCCATCAGGACCTCGGGCTCCACGATGGGCACCAGGCCCTGCTCCTGGCAGAGGACGGCGTAGCGCGCGAGCGCGTGCGCATTCGCGTGGATGCACGCCGCGGAGGGCATCCCGGCGCGGATGACGAAGACCGCGCGCCACTTGGCGAAGCGCGCGCCCAGCTCGCGGTACTCCACGAGCCGCTCGCGGAGCCCGTCGAGCCCTTCCGTGACGGACTCTCCGGGCGCGCCGGCCAGGGGGTGGACGCCGGCGTCGACCTTGATGCCGGGGATGATGCCGCGGTCCGTCAGCAGCTCGACCAGCGGAATACCAGCCGCGCTTTGCTGACGGATCGTCTCGTCCTGCATGATGACACCGCCGATGAATCCGGTGATGGCGGGCGTACTGAAGAGCAGCTCCCGGTAGGCGCGGCGGCTGTCCGCGGTCGACTCGATGGCGCGCGCGGTCAGGCGCTTCGTGATCGTGGAGACCGTCTCATCCGCCGCCAGGATGCCCATTCCGTCTGCAATGATGGCTCGCGCGGTTTCACCGAGCCCTGGCCTCGTCGGCATGTGTTCCTCCCATCCCCCGGAGGGAAACGTGAGGGCGTACCGGTGCGCCAACAACTGGCGGTGGGGCGCCTGGCAGCGGGTCTGCCTTTGCGCACCGGGCTGGATGGTGCGGCCCACGTCGCGATGCCATCTTGATGCAGGCCCCCACTGTCACGGATGACGCCCGGTGTGCGGAGGCGGCGAGCGGGCGGGCGGAGACAGCCATGACCATCAAGTTGCTCATCGCGGACGTCGACGGGACCATGGTGACGAGGGACAAGGTCCTCACGCCGCGAACCTGCGAGGCTGTCGCCCGGCTGCGCGCCAGCGGCATCCAGTTCACCCTCACGAGCGGGCGGCCGCCGCGTGGGATGGCAGGTCTGGTGGCCCCGCTGAAACTCACCGCTCCCCTGGCGGCCTTCAACGGCGGCGTGTACGTCAAGCCCGATCTCACGACGGTGCTGGCGCAGCGGACCCTGCCGCCCGCCATTGCCAGACAGGCCATCGACTTCATGCTCCAGGCGGGCCTGGATGTCTGGGTCTACCAGGGGGTGGAGTGGTTCCTCCGCGCCCCCGAGGCCTTCCGCGTGGCGCGCGAGCGGAGCAACGTCGGGTTCGATCCGGTCGTCATCGCGGACCTGTACGGCGTGCTCGATGCAGTCATCAAGCTCGTCGGGGTGAGCGAGGACACGGCGCGGGTCGCGCGCTGCGAGGCGGAGCTCGCCTTGCGGCTGGGCACCGATGCGTCGGCGGCGCGTTCGACGCCCTACTATGTCGACGTCACGCACCCAGAAGCGAACAAGGGGATGGTCGTACGCGAGGCCGCGCGTCTGCTCGGGCTTCCCCTGGAGCAGATAGCGGCCATCGGGGACATGGCCAACGACCTGCCCATGTTGAGCATCGCCGGCATGGGCATCGCCATGGGCAACGCCAGCCCGGAGGTCCAACGGCCCGCGCGCCACGTCACGCGCACCAACGAAGAGGAGGGGTTCGCCCACGCGGTGGACACCTTCATCCTGGGCCAGCCGCCCCTCGCACGGACGAAGCTGGGGCTTCCACCGCGCGCGCGCGCCTGCCTCTTCGGCCTCGACGGCGTCCTCACCCAGACCGCCAGCCTGCACGCCCGGGCCTGGAAGCAGCTGTGCGACTACTACCTGCGGCAGAGGGCGCGGTCCTCGCGGCAGCCCTTCATCCCCTTCGACCTGGTGCGCGACTACAGCCGCTGCTTCGACGGCAAGCCGCCCCTGGAAGGCATCCACGCGTTCCTCGACGCCCGCGGCATCGAATTGCCGGAGAGCACGGTCCACGCGCTGAACGAACGCAAGGGAGAGCTCCTGGTGGAGCTGCTCCGGCAGGAGCGGGTGGAGACGTATGAGGGGACAATCCGCTACGTCCAGGCGGCGCGCGCCGCGGGACTCCGGACCGCGGCGGTCTCCACGAGCAGGCACTGCGCGGAGCTGCTCCAGTCCGCCGGCATCCCGGACCTCTTCGACGCGCGGCTGGACGCCACGCAGCCCCCCGAGCTCTACCTCGCGGCCATCTGGGCACTCGGTGCCGACGCCGAGGAAGCGGTCATCTTCGAGGACACGCCCGCCGGCGTCGCGGCCGCGCGGGCAGCCCACTTCGCCTATGTCATTGGCGTCGACAGGGTGGGCCGGCCCGCAGAGCTGCGCCGCCACGGCGCGGACCTCGTGGTGGCGGACCCCGCCGTGCTCCTCGGGCAGGACGAAGCCTCCTGAAGGCGCGCCTCGTCCGCTTCCGCCGCGCGACCGTCCGGCTGGAGCAGCAGGGGCTGCTCATCCAGGGGAAGGTGACCTTCGTCCGGAAGCGGTCAGGCGACGAGAACTGGATCTCCTATTCCTTCTCCTGCCGGAAGAGGAACAGGACTGGAATGCCGTGCCGGCTTCCGCCCGGCTGGAACCAGAGCGCGTCCGGCACTTCATCAAGGCGCTCGTCGAGGTGGTGAGCGAGGATTTGGGCCGGCGGTTTGACGCGTTCTGGAGTGCTTCGATGGATTCCCTGCGCCGTTCCGGGCAAGGCAGCGCGCGAGCTTCGCGAGAATCCTGCGAGCGCATGTCGCCCACGACTTCGGATCCGGCTGGAGGTGCCCTGGCTCCCCCGTGTCCCGAAGGATGCGACGGGGGAGCGTGGGCGTGAGGCCCTACTGCTTCGGGGCGATGGAGACCTTCAAGCCCGGGGTCCAAACCTTGTGCTCGTCCGCGTAGTACAGGTACGCGCGGCTGGCCGGGCCGGTGTAGGTGCCGGGCACCGCGGCCACCAGGGACAGCGGCACGTCGATGCGCTTGTTCGGCTCCATGCCGCGCCAGTACAGGACGACGTCGCGCCCGAGCACCTCGTACGCATCCACCACCTGGCGCTTCACCAGCTCCTTGAGCTGGTCATGCCGCACTTCCAGGCCGCCCGGCACGCCAAGGATGGCCACCGCAGTGGGCAGCTTCTGGTCCGTGCGGTTGGAGACGCGCACCCGCGCCTCGGTGGGCTCGCCCTCGATGAGCTCCGCCTTCGCCAGCGACACCTCCAGCGCCACCTGCGTGTCCTTGGAGCTTGCGGGTGTGAGCGTGTTGTAGGTGACCTCCACGGAGTACGGCAGCTCCGCGCCGTCGTCCATCCGCAGCTCCAGCTTGCGCTCGCCCGGTCCCAGCAGCGCGCTCACGTCGGGCAGCTTGAGGGCTTCCTGGGTGGAGCCGTCGAAGCGCATCGGCTCGCCCACCGGACGGCCCTCCACGTAGACGCGCACCCGGCCCGGGACGAGCCTGGACGCGCGCTGCTTGTCGTAGGCGATGATGGCGCGCAGCGCGAGCACCGTGCTCTGCGTGGCCCCGTAGCGGCCGCCGTCGCTGGACTCCGCGATGAACTTCATCGCGCGCTGCACGTTGAGCGCGTGGGCGGGCTCGCGCATCCAGGCCAGCGTCGCCAGCGCGGTGGTCTCGATGTCCAGCGTCTCTCCGGAGCTGCCCACGATGGACTGCGTCGCGCCGCCCACCACTCCGTCCTGCTTCTGCTGGGACGCGAGCCGGTCCATCAGCGCCCGCGCCTCGGGGGTGTCTCCCGCGAGCGCCAGCGCGTTGGCCGCCAGCGCCAGCACATAGCTGTTGGTGCTCTTCTTCGCCGCCGCCTTCAGCGAGGCCACCTCACGTGACAGCTCCTGCGCCTGGGCCGCCGGCCTGCCCGCGCTCTCCAGCAGCGTCCAGAGGATGTACGCGTTCGACGTGTCCGCGTCCTCCACCCACACGTGCAGCGCGCGGCGGTTGCGCTTGAAGCCGCCCTGGCCATCCCGCTGCTGCATCAGCCACCCGCGCGTGCGCTCCAGCATGGCGGTGTCCACCTCGCGCACCTGCACCATGTCCGTGAAGTGCAGCAGGCCGAACGCGGTCAGCGCCTCGTGGCCCGGGTTCTGCCCGAACCACTCGTAGCCCTTCTCGGACGTCTCGTAGCCCACCAGCCGCTGGTAGCCGCGCTCCAGCTTCTCACGCGCGTCCGCCATCAGCTTGGGGTCCACGCCGGTGTGCGTCTGGAAGTACTGCTGCGCCATCGTCATGGGGTACGTCGTGGAGCTGGTCTGCTCGAAGCAGCCGGAGGGCTCCTGGATGAGGCGGGCCAGCGACTCCGTCATGTTGGCCAGCGGGGCGGGGTACACGGCGATGGACGTCTTCACGCTGCCCGGCACCACGGTCTCCGGCAGCACCACGCGGTGCACCGCGGGCGCCTTCGCGGACACCAGCCCGCCGAAGGACACGCGGCCCGGGAAGCCCCGGGGCTTGATGGACAGCGTGCGGGTGACGACGTCCGTGAACTGGCCCGCGTTCGCAGTGAGCTTCACGTCCACCGGCCGCGCTTCCTGGCCAATCTCCAGGGAGAAGAGCTGCCGGGCCCGCGCGCTCGAGGCCAGATCCACCGGAGCCCCGGCGGTGACCTTGACGTCTCCCTTCAGCTCCACCCGGGCGCTCGCCCCGGACAGCGTGGCCTGGGTCCCGTTCACCAGCGCCACGGGCAGCCGCACCGCGTCACCGGAGGTCACCTCCAGGGGCAGCTTGGGCTCGGCGTAGAACGGCTGCACCGACTCCAGCTCCGCCACCGCCGAGCCGAGCGCGCCGTCGCCGCCCACCGCGCCCGCGAACGCCTTGAACGTCGTGACCGAATCGCTCATCGCGAAGGACACCTCGGCCACGCCGGTCTGGGCGTCCGTGCGCACCCCGGCGTTCCAGTAGAGCGTCTCCGCGAAGTCCACCCGGTCTCCGTCCTTGCGCTCCATCCGGGCCGAGTGCGCGAACTCGCGCAGATAGAGCCACTGTCCCAGGTCTCCCCGCCAGTCCAGGTTGTACGACCGCCGCGCGCGCGCGGACTTCATCTCCCGCGGCGCCTCCTCCTCCTCGATCTTCTGGAACGCATCATCCGCCACCACCGATGGCGCCGCGGCGAGGGCCTCGGGCTGGGGCTCGGCGGCGGGGGGAGGGACGGGGCCGGCGACCGACTTGTCCACGGCCCGCTCCATCCGCACCGCGGCCTCCTCGTCGACGACCGCGCCCCCCAGTTCGAGGTTCGGGCCGGGCTCGGGGGCGCGGACGGCTCCACGGCTGCTCAGCTGGGGCCTGCTGGGCCGCGGCTCCTGCGGCCAGCGCACCGCGAGCATGCGCAGCGCCGCGTCGCCATTCCTGGCGAGGAAGCTCTTCGTGTCGGCCAGCGCGAAGCGCCGCCAGCCCTGGGTCCCCAGCAGCAGGTCCACCGCCAGCGTCGACCTCGGGTTCTTCGCGTCCAGGTAGAGCTGCGCGTCCGCCAGCTCCCGCACCTCGGGCTCCAGCAGCACCATGACGGGGAGCTGCGGCGCCTGGTCGCGCTTCTCCTGCATCTCCAGCACCGCGTCGTCCGTGACGGTGAGCATCACCAGCGCGGAGACCGGCTTGCCGTCCCGCGTCGTCCGGGCGGTGATGCTCACCGGAGCGCCGGGGACATAGCGCTCGCGGTTCGCCTTCAGCTCGACCGTCAGCTCCTTCGACGGCTGGCGGAACACCAGTCGCTCGGTGAGGGGCCGCCCGTCGTGATCCCACACCGTGGCCACGAGCACGCCGTCCGCCTCGCCCGCGTCCAGCGTCACCGGCCCGCCCTTGTCGTCGCGCAGCACCGCCGAGGCGACGCGCACCTCGCGCTGGCTCAGGGTCACTGTCGCGCCCTTGCCCACGCCAGACATCCCCACGGCCAGCCGCACCGTGCCTCGGCCTGCGGGCACCACGTCCTCCAGCACGCGGATGACGGCGCCCCGGGGCTTCACCTCCGGCAGCGGGAAACTCTTCTGGATGCCCGACGGCGCGTCGATTCTCAGCGCGTACCGCACCCCCGCCTGCGGGGTCAGCTCGAAGCGGCCACGGCCCTCGTGCTCCGAGCTCACGCGGGCGACCACCTTGCCGCTCTCCACCTCCACCACGCGGCCCATCAGGTCCGCCGGCTTGCGCGCGGGCGTGCGCGCCTCGAAGTAGACGCGCGAAGCGAGCCCCGCCACCAGGTCGCCGCCCTCCGGGTACAGGGCGATGTCCAGCGTCTGGAGGAGGATGGGAATCGTCTTCGCCGCGGACTCCACCACGCCGCCGTCCTGGATGGTGAAGGCCAGTGTGCCCTCGCCGCGCTCCATGGCCGCGGGCAGCGGGAAGCTCACCGAGCAGCGCCCCTTGCCATCCACCGTGCAGGGCACCTTCGCCACGGTGGCGCCGTCGACGAGCGCGGTGGCCGTCACCTGCGCGCCCGTGGGCACGCCGCCCTCCGCGCGCTTCACGTCCAGCGTGGCGGTGACGGTGTCACCGGGGCCATAGCCGTCGCGCTGGAATTCGATCTGCGACTTGAGCCGGGGGGCCCGGTAGGCGCGCACGTCGAACTTGCGCTCCGCGGGGGCCGCGCCCGTCCACGGGTAGGTGACGCGCACGGTGTACTCACCGCCGGCCTGCCCCGCGGGGACGGGCCAGGCGTAACCCCAGACGGCGTCCGTCGTGGACACGGTGCCGGTGGTGATGACGTCTCCCTTGGGCCCGCGCAGCTCCATCCGTGCATCGAGCGAGCCCACATGGGGCTTGCGGTTCCTGGCGTCCAGGATGAGGCCCCGCACCAGCACCTGCTCCCCGGGGCGGTAGAACGGCTTGTCGGTGGTGAGGTGGGTCAGGTAGCGGTTCGGGCCGCCCAGGGACTGGGTGGTGGTCCGGGCCGCGAAGGTATCGGGTGACAGCAGGGCGAGGAGGGCGGCGAACCCCATGGGGAGCAACGCGCGCGGAGGCTTCGGGACGTGTGAGGACATGGCCTCATTCAACGGGCGGGGGCCTTGGAAGTTCTAGCGGGTCAGGCGGCACACCGCGTCGCGGTGAGCGGCGCACCCTGCGCGACAGCGACGACTCCGAGGCCTGCTGGGGCGGTAGCGTTGCTCTAGTTCCGCTCGCCGAGCAGCGCGTCCAGCTTTTGGTAACAGGCTTCCATGCCCTGATCCATGACGGAGGCGAGCGCGCCGTCGCGGTCTTCTTTCGAGTCGTAGGTTTGCGTGATGCTCATCGCTGTGGTGGCGCCCTGATCGGCGAACTGGTGCTTTTCCACGAGCGAGCCCACCTTCTGGCCCGACCCCAATGCCATCGTTTCCGTGTGAACGGCGTGCTCGTACAGGGCCACCTCCGTGAATTCGCCCCGGAGTGTCATGACCGGATTGGCTTCATCGCTCTTCCACGCCACCGAGAGCTTGCCGCCCACGCGCGCATCACACTCGCAGGTGATCACGGTCCAGCCCGGCGGCGGCAGCATCCAGCGACGCATCCTGTCCGGAGTGAACATGGCCTCCCACACCAGCCGACGAGGCGCATTGAACGTGCGGGTGAGGACGAGGGTGGTGTCCGTGGGGGTCGAGATTCGCAGGCCCTGGGGTGAAGGGGTGTTCATGGTGTTGTGACTCGTGACAGACGACCGGGAGGGGTCGGAATGGGTTGAAGGGCGGTGAGACGCTCAGGTCCGGCGGGCACGCGCTCGCTCCTCGGATTTCATCTCATCGAGCAACGAGTCCAGCGCTTCGAAGCGGGCCTCCCAGTGCTGGCGGAACGACTCGGTCCAGAGCGTCGCTTCCTTGAGTGGCGCGGCCTCCAGCCGGCAGAAATGCTGTCGGCCTTCGACGCGGCGCCGGATGAGCTTGGCGTGCTCCAGCACGCGCACGTGCTTGGTGGCCGCCGGGAAGGTCATTTTCAGGGGCGCGGCCAGCTCACTGAGGTTGCGTTCCCCGCCCGAGAGTTGCCGGATGATCGCCCGCCGGGCCGGGTGGGCCAGGGCGTGAAACACGAGGTCCAGCCGGGGTGATCGATCCAAAACCATGTGGTTTACTATACCAACTGGTTTCACGAGAGCAATCTCGCCTGCCGGAGTTCCGTGAGCGGGTCGTCGAGCTGTTGAAGTCGTGGTCGGTCGGACGCATGCTGAAGCCGATGGCGACATCGCTCTATGACCTCAGTGTGCCCACCTTCCTTCAGACCGTGAGGGCCGTCTCGGGCTTTCTCGACCGTGCGGTCAGGCACTGCGCTGAGACGGGTGCTGATCCCGACGACTTCGTGAACGCTCGTCTTTTCGACGACATGGCGCCCTTCCACTTTCAGGTCGAAGCCACATGGCACCATTCCGTGTGGGGGGTGGAAGCCCTCAAGACCGGGGTGTTCGCACCGCCTGCCTTGGTCGGACCGGTTCCTTTCGCCGACCTGCAGGCGATGATCCGCAAAGCGGAGGTGGCGCTGGAGGCGTTCACGCCCGAAGAGATCGATCAATGCGCGGGCAAGGACCTGGACCTTCAGATCGGGCCGCGGAGGCTCGCCTTCACGCCGGAGACGTTCATCCTCTCGTTCTCCCTGCCGAACTTCCATTTCCACGCTGTCACTGCCTACGACATCCTCCGCTCGCGAGGTGTGCCGATAGGCAAGCGTGATTACGAAGGCCAGCTGCGCACCAGGTTCGGAGGAGGCAAGGGCGGGGATTGAGGCAGCGCAATTCGGCGAAGCGTCCTCGCCCGACGCGAATGCGCTGCACACGGACGACCTCGCCCTCTGCAGCCAGGATACCCACGACGTCTTGATCATCCTGGGCGCCGACTTCACGCCGCAGGATGCGGAGCGCCGTGTGTCCCAGTCGCTCCTCCTCTCAAATCCTGACCTGTGGCATCCCTCTCCCCCGACCCGGCAGATGCTTTACAGCCTCTACGAGAGAGTCACAGGCATGCGTCCCGAGCCTGTCGTTTCTCCGCGACCCGCGCGAGCTGGAGGTGCTGGAGATGATCAAGGGCCGTAAGGAGCATACGGCGAAGCTTCAGGAGGAGAAAAGAAGCACCAGCGCCCGTGTCGCGGCCCAGAGCGCGACAAAGGTAGCGGCTCGCCAGCAGCCACCTGATCCCGAAGAGACTATTCCAGGTTGGGAGAATTCGACCGGCTCCATTCTCCTCCTGCTGGATGAATCGCTCCATGCCCATCTCATTCCGGGCTCGGGGCTCGCCATCGTTCCCACCACGGAGACGTTGGCGAAGATGCAGGCATCTTCGAGCCACGTCCCGTGGGATCTCGGCCCCTTCCTCGAAGTCCCTGCGGTAGGCGCCGGAGGCTCTCGCGTCTTCAAGGTTGGTCCGCGCGGCGCGCTGATGATCGATGCTGGCTCGGATCCGCGTGGAGGCGTCACCGCGGCGGTGTACCTGAACCAGCTCGAAGGCGTGATGCGCAACCTGGGGGTGACGCACATGGAAAAAGTGCAGATCATCCATGTCCACAGGGATCACATCTCGTCGATTCCACAGGTGTTGCAGCAATACGGCGTCACGCCGGACAGGCTCTCCATCCCCCGGGAATTTACGCAAGTCCGCGAAATGCAACGCGTCCTCACCGAGCTGCGAAAACAGCCCGGCGCGGCGGGGCTCGGTTACACCGCGACGTGGGTTCCCAGAACGGTGAGCAAGGACCGCAGCGGCGGTCGGGGAGACATCTTTCGATACAGCTACAAAGCAGGGGAAGCCTCAGTCGAACACGTCGGCTTGAAGTCGGCGTTCCGGGCCATGACGGACTTGGACCGTTCTTCTTATCTCACCCGCGTCACGCGCCCGGCAGATCGAGCCAGCGTCGTCATCCTCGGAGACATGCGCGGTTCCGACCTCGCGGCGATCCGGTCCGCGATGGAGGGGCAGCGTGTCGGCTCCTGGGCGGAGTTCTTCCAGGGCATGACCACCCTGAGCGGCTTCTCCCATCACGTCGGGCGCATGGACGCCGGACATGTGGCGGGCATGATGAGCCTCTTGGAGGTGACGCTGCTGCGCAACGGCACGCTCCGGGTGGTGGAGCAGACCAATCCCGACGACCACAGCACGACTCGTGCAGAGACGATGGAGCTGATGAGCCGGCTGGGCATTGAGCTGGTCACCGCCGAGATGCCCACGGCGGGGGCGGTGCCCTCGGGCGCTGGCGCCAGCGGGGACCGGCTGACCGTGCGCGGCCCGAACGCGCAGGCGCGTGCCATCACGCCCTCCGCGCTGACGGATGGGCTGGCTCGCATCGAACGCCTCGCGCAGGCGCGCTCGACCCTCGATGTCTGGCGGCCATTCTTCGAGGAGCTCGATCCCTCTGAGAAGTACTTCGACACGGAGCTGTTGCCGCAGATCGAGCAATCCCTCCAGCATCTGCGCGCGGCCGTGCGCACCGCCATGGAGGCGGCGCTCCGGGTGAGGACGGAGGGCCGAAAGGCTGAGGGCGGAACGGGGCGCGACTACACCGCGAACGGTGGGCGTCGCGGGACCGCCTTCGTGACGGCCCTAAGCGCCATTCCGAGGACGACCCAGGCCGAGACCACTCTCGGCCCCAAGGGGCTTGAGGCGCTCGAGAAGTGCCGCCAGATGGGGCCGCGACAGGTTCCTCTCCAGGTCGCGGTCCACGCGGCGCTCACCCGGGGCGAGTACAGCGACAAGGCCTTCGCGCACATGCTCTCGGCGTTGGAGCCGACGACTCGCAACTCTCTGCTCACCGGGCGGCGCGGTGGCCCCACCACGCGTCTCAAGGCCTTCCAGCGCGTGCGGGTGCAGTTCGCCTTCCAGCAGGCAGTGCTCGGCACGGGTGAGCTGTCGATTCCCCGCCACTGGTCCTCGGGGGCCCGTGCCACCACGCGGGGGGAGCGGGGTTCTTCGCGCTGCTGGAGATCCTCAATTCCGTCGTAGAGCCCATCGTCGAGGGCATCCGGACGGAGAAGCGCATCTTCGCCGGCGCCAACCTTCTGCCCTTCGTCCGAAGGTTCCTGCTGTGGCGGCAGATGGGCGTGGCGCCCCGGCTGGTCGGCGTGGACGACGGGCTGCTCGAGGTCAGGGAGGAGCGGGACCCGGTCAAGGTCGTCGAGGGGCTCAACGAAGGGCTCTGGGACGCGCTGTACTTCGAGAAGCCCGGCATCTCGGATGCGGACGTCATCGTCTTCGGGGCCTGGATGACTCAGTACATTCGGAACCTCGACGAGTTCTTCTCGTTCTTCATGGACTCCTATCAGGATGCCCTTTCGTGGGATGGCGGCGAGGTCGATTGGACGAAAGCCACCTGGAAGGTCAAGGTCGGGCGCTACGAGTACTCAGGCCAAAACCACGTGGTGGAGTCCTGGTACACACATCCCAAGCTGACGCAACTCATGCAGGTGTTCACAGGCGGGCTCATCGCCAACACGAACCTGCTCCTCGACGAACTCGGCAGGGAGGGGAAGATCTCCGATGAGACGTTCTCTCGGATCGGATCCCTGAATGAGCTCAACCTGCTGCCCCTGCCTCGTGGCCGCGCACGCTTGAAATCAGGGCTCACGAAGATGTCTCCGCAGCCGATGCCAGTGGAACTATACACCACTGGTCACCAGTCGGAGCGCCAGCAGCGCAAGGTTCAATGGACTAACACCCTACCGCAGTTCTATGTGTATCAGGACATCATGCGCAGTGACGGCGATTACGTGCTGGTGGGCGGCGCCGACTTCAACACCTACGCGGCCCTCCGGGCGCTCCCGAACGAGCACCGAGTGCTCAACATGGGATTCATCGCCGGCGAGGTCAGGAACTACGTCACGAGCCAGAAGACGCGCAACGCGAGCGCGATGGTCTACATCCGAAGGTCGTTGCTTGAGCTTGAGAACACATCCCCGTGACCCCGGGACTCCAGCTCGCCTGCCTCTCGCCTGGCAGGCACAGAGGTTCTGAATGGTTCAGGCGGCGGCCTTGTGTGCTGCCGCCTGTGCCATCAGGGGGTAGGACCTGCCCAGCTTCTGTCGGGCGGAGTCGACGCCGAAGCGCCAGCGGATGCGGGCGCGTGCGAGGTTTCGCTGGCGCTGCCATCGGGTCACCTCGCGCTTGGGTGTCTTCACGTCGCCCAGTCGCCGGCCCAGGCACTGGCGCGTGAGGATGCTGATTTCAATCTCCACCACGACCGTCTAGCCCACCGCGAACAGTTGCAACACCCGGGCTCGCCGCAACACTCGCGTCCTCGGTGCGTCAGCACCCGCAGCGCAGCGCCGTCCGCCTGTTTCAGCTTCAAGCCTTGGCCTCTCGTTTACCCCCTCATGCCCGGAGCAACAGCGGAAGCCCGCTCGTCAATCTCCACCCGGCCAAAGGACCAGCTGATAGAATCTCTCCATGATTACTGTGCCAACCACCGTCTATGAACTGGAGGACCAGCTTGCCCCGCGGCTGGGGGCGCCGCATCAGGACATCGTCTCGGCTCTGCTCGCCATCGTGCGCCACATTTCCAGAAAGCTGAACTCCCGGGCTCCCGTGCGGCCTGCCGTTGACGAGGCGCTAGCGGTGCTTGAGGCCTGGTGCGGCGGAAAGCAGGAACTCGAACCCGTCCTTGCGGCGAGCGAGTCGATCGAAAATACCCTCAATGCCCCCCGGGGACCCGCGCGCGGATCCCTTGAACACGACGTCTTGCTCCTGGTGCTCGGCGCGCTACGCAAGGCTCGGTATGACGATCACGATGACTGGCCTTCGGAGGTCGTCGGGACAGCAGCGGACGCGCTCTGCCGCCTGGGCGAGGAGGAGCCGCGAGCTGTGAAGGCAATCGCGGACATCCTCCAGCGCCACGGGATTCTCTGAAGCCCCGCGCGTGATTGGACGACCACGGCTCATGCAGCCTGGGAGACTGGCTCCAGCACAAGTGCCCCCGCGGAGCGCGTGGTGCCCAGCCCGCAGCAGGGACTGTCAAAACACCAGCTACCCGCCTTGCCTTGAGCAGATGTTGGGCAAGGTTTCGGTGTGCCCCAAATTGGCTGCACAGCCGCTCAGCCCACCCAACGCACGGCCCAGGGGCCCCTGTCAGCCACTCTCCGCTGCCGCTGCATGCCCTGGGCTACTCCCACTCCACTTGCCCATGTCCTGGCGTGGAGTCGCTGGCGACGCCACCATCAGGCCGTGGCCATGCAGTGCCACTACCGGGCCCGAAAGCCGCGCTTCAGACTGCAGCTGTAGGACCAGGCGCGAGCGTAGGACGGGCATGAAGTTCGCGTTCCCACAGTCGGCTCCCTGGCTCTTCACTCCTCGACGACGAGAGAGTGAAGCCACGCGAACACGGGGCTGATCGCGGAGACGAGGGCCAACGCATGCGCCGTGACGCTGGCGACGAAGAGGGGGATCCGCGGCTCGGGCGGCCCCGTCAGCGACCCTCCTCGGCCTCTCTACACCCTCCTTCCCCCTCAACAGGGCCCCCATCCTTCTGATGCGCCTCGGCTGTGCAGGGGGCTTCACACCCGTGTGCCAGGCGCTGCACGGGCGGCTGGGCGAGCGAGGTTGCGTCCGGGCGGGAGGGCGGTCTTCCCGGCTGGCCTCAAGGATGCATTGCTGGCGCACATGTGCCGGGACCGAGCTGTTTCCCTGATGGACGACCTTCGCGCCGCCAACCCCAGCGAGCACACGCGCTGGCTGGCCGAGCCCGATGAGCCGGCCTTCCGTGAGCTGCTTCACGCGCGCTACGCGCAGACGTATTCCTACCCGTTCCTCTACGAGCCCGGCGGCGCCGTGCGGCTCTGGAGGGACGGGGCGCTGCTGAGCCTCGGCGAGTTCGACGCGCGGGGGGCGCTGCTGTGGCACACGGGCCTGTGGAGCAAGCCGGGGCGGGACTCACTGGACTCGGGGCTCTCCGTGGCGCTGCCGAGCCGCCGCACCGTCATGGGCCGCGCCGAGCACGAGGCGCTGTGGGGCTCGCTGCTGGAGCGGCTCGGGCGCTGGGTGGGCTTCCTGCACCAGAACACCTCCACGCTGCACGTCATGGCGCAGCGCTATGCCTCGCGCTTCATGCGGGCGAGGCCCATGGGCCTCGTCGTCAACTACACGCGGGGCGAGACAGTGATTGGCGTGGAGGAGGGCAGGGGCGTGCCCATGCAGGCACTGGCGATGACGACGGTGCTCGCGCCCCCACCGCCACGCCGGCGCTACCTGCCCGAGGGCCCGTGGGGAGAGTGGCTCGCGTCCATCCTGGCCGGGGTGGGGCTCGCGGAGTCGGTGGACTTCACGCCGCTGGAGCGCCGGGCAGGGAGGGAGGGCGCCGTGCTGCGTCCGCTCGACTGGAACGCGTCGCTGCGTCTGGAGCGGCGGATCCTCGTGGGCTTCAGCGCGGAGGGCACCCCGGCGCTCACGTCGGAGCGGGCGCGGGTGGACCTCATCCACCTGCCCATGGGCGAGCCCCAGTCGGTGGCGGAGGGGACGCCGGTGCTCCTCGCGGCCGGCTTTCTTCCGACGGGCATCCGCCTCCGCCAGCACGAGCCGGATGAGCTCGTCTTCCAATACGTGGCGGACCCGAAGGCCGCGTGCGAGGTCGTGAGCCGCGCCCGGCTGGACGGCGCGCGGGCCCGGGAACTCTTCGTGGGATGGATGGAGCGATGCGCGCGAACTTCGTGGACACGGTGATGGCGCTGCTGGACGGCGAGGTCGCCACCATCTGGGCCACGGTGCTGCTGCGGCTGGAGGACAGGCCCGACGTGGCGCTCCTGCGCCGGGGGCTGCGCGCGCTGGTGCGGGAGAGCGAGCGCCTCAACGTGGCCTGGAACGACGCGCGCCGCGCATGGGCGCCCGCGGTGCGCGGGGACGCGGAGGTGGACGCGGCCCTGGTGGAAGGCGCGGAGCGCCTGTCCGAGCCCGACGCCGTGGCGCGAATCATCAACACGCGGGTGGACCTCGCGCGCGACGTGCCGCTGCGGCTGCACCTGCATCCCATGGTGGACGCGGCCCAGGGGCCCTGGCTGCTGGGCATCCAGTTGCACCACGCCATCGGGGACGCGAAGGCGCTGGCGCACCTGCTGGAGCGGCTGTGGTTGCTCTGCGCGGGACGCGGGTCGGAGTCGCGCCCGCTGGAGCCCTCGACGCTCACGGATGGCAAGGTGCTGCTCGCGGCGCTGCGCCAGCCTGGCCGGGTGCTGGGGCTCACGAGTCCGCGCCGGCGGCTCCTGGCACCACGGGGAATGGGCCTGCGCCGCAGTGGGGACACCGCCGGACAGGCGCTATCGGCCACGGCGCGGCTCACGCTTTCCCAGGGCACCACGGACCTCCAGGCGTCGGAGGTCTTCTTCTCCGCGCTGCTCGCGGGCGTGGCTCTGCGAGAGTCCCCGGCGGACGGACTCATCCGCTTGCGCATGCCGGTGGACCTGCGGCGGATGCTGGGGCTCGGGCGGACGCTGGGCAATGGCTGCTCCGCGGTGCCGATTGAGATCTCCCTGAAGGAGGTCCGCGCCCGGCTGGAGGCCCCGCGCGAGCTGGCCCGCTTCCTGCGCTCCGAGGTGCAGCGGGTGATCGATGAGGGCGTGCACTGGACGACGGCGCTGGAGTGCATGGCGGTGGCCCGGTTCGCACCGGCGCGGGTGCTGCGCAAGAACGCTCGTCCCGGGCTCATCGCCGAGCCCCGGACGAACACGCTCGTCGTCACCTACCTGGGACGGATGGACAAGCACTTCACGGAGGCGCCGTTCCGCATCCGCTCCATGCGCAGCCACACGGCCACCTGGGGCGCCACGGGCCTGTCGTTCGCGGACACGCTCAACATCAACACGGCGGCCTTCGAGGGCCTCTGGACGCGCGAGGAGTTGCGCGACTTCACGGAGCGCGTCGCCGGGTGGGCGTCCTCGGGCTTCGGCCTGCGGGCGGAGGTGCTCGCGCCATGATGGGGCTGCGCGAGGCGCCCGGGGTGTACCTGGGCTTCATCTCCCTGCACGTGCTCGCGGGGCACCTGGGCGCAAGCCTCGTCCACCGCCTGCGCTTCGGGCGCAGCCCGCTGGCCTACCGGAGCGCGGCGGCGGATTCCGCGCACACGCGCGTCACGCGGCGCATCAGTGGTGTCTCGCTGCTCTGGGCCGGCTCCGTGCTCGCGGCCGCGTTCTGGCCCGCGTGGTCCGTCATGGCCTGGGGACGGCCGCTGCTGCCCATTCCTCCGCTCGCGGGTTGGGTGCTCGGTGTCGTGGGGCTCATGGGCATGCTGTGGGCCCAGTATGGAATGGGCCCGGCGTTCCGCATCGGAGTGGACGCGGGGGAGGCCCGGCCCGAGCTGCACGAGGGGGGACTCCACCGCTACTCGCGCAACCCCATCTACATGTTCTCCTACCTGTACCTCGTAGGGGCTTCGCTCTGGGCTCCGTCCCTGGTGACGCTGGGCGCCTGTGCGGCGCTCGGGGGGCTCTTCCATCAACTGGTGCTCCAGGAGGAGCGGTTCCTCGCGGACCGCCTCGGTGAGCCCTATGCGCGCTATTGCCAGCGCGTCCCTCGCTACTTCTGACGCGCCATGCACCCAGCCCTCTCGCGTCCCGCTGATCCGCCCGGAGCCGCGCCCCCGGAGCCCGGCCTCTCCCGCGCCGAGCTGGTGGAGTTGCTCCGCATCCGTCCTCCGCGCGCGGTGGGCATGGCGGCGCTGCACCTGGGGGTATGGGTCGCGGCGGCCGTGGCCATTGCCCGCGCGGACAGCGTCTGGGTGAAGCTGCCGCTGTGGATGCTGGCGGGTGGGGCGGTGATGGGGCTCATCCAGCTCGACCACGACGCGTGGCACGACAACCTCTTCCCAAGGCCGTGGCAGAACCGCCTCTTCGGCAACGCGCTCAGCCTGCTCGTGGGCATCGCCTACGAGCCCATGCGCCATGACCACCTCGCGCACCACCGCTGGAACCGCACGGAGAAGGACCCCGACGCCTACAACGCGGGCCGCCGCTCGCTCGGGCTGAGCGCGCTCTTCTACGCCACCGTGCTGCTCGGCATCCCGCTGAGCCTCATCTACTTCAACATCCTCTATCCGCTGCAGCACTTCTCCCGCGCGCGATTGCGCCGCCATGGCGCGGTGCTGCTCTGCTACGCGGGATTCTACGCGGGGCTCTTCTGGCTGCTGTCGCGGCACGGGCTCGTCCCCGGCGCGGTGGAGTGCTGGCTGCTGCCGGTGCTCTTCGCCAGCCCCCTCAACGGCCTCAAGTCCATCGCGGACCACTACGCCAACACGTGGCGCGGGGACCGCTTCCACACCGCGACGACGGTGCGCGGCACGCGGCTCGTCACCTTCCTCTGGAACGGGCTGAACTACCACCTGGACCACCACCTCTATCCGCGCGTGCCCGGCTACAACCTCGCGAGGCTGCACACCCACCTGCGCCCCGGGCTGCTGGCGCGCGGCGCCCCCGTCTTCGACAGCTACCTCGACGTCATGGGACGCGCGCTGCTCGCCGGGCCCACCGTCGTGGACGAGGACGTGTGGCTCGTCACCCTGGAACGAAAGCGCCCATGAACCCCCTGCGCCAGCTGTACGCGGACATACGCTACGAGGACGGCCGCTGGCCGCTGTCCCGCTGGGACCTCAACCTGCGCTACATCGCCAAGAGCCTCCTCCACGTCCCCGAGCCGCGCCGCGCCGAGGACGCCGAGCACTTCGCGCGCGTCGCCCGGCACCTCGCCTCCGGGAGCTGGAAGCCCGACGCGCCCGCGGAGCTCAACCTGTGCGCCGTGGGCGATGTGATGTGGATTCGCAGCGGCTTCCGCGAGGCCCTCTCCCCGGGCGTGCGCGCGCTGATGGCGGACGCGCACGTGGCCTTCGCCAACCTGGAGACACCCGTGGACCCGGCGCGGCCCGTGCCCCGGCTCGTCTACGAGACGCTCCACTACAACGCGCCGCCGGGCTACCTGGACGCGTGGGAGGGCACCGCGCGCCACCGCGTATTCTCGCTTTGCAACAACCACGCGCTGGACCAGGGCGCGGAAGGGCTGGAGCGCACGCGCCAGAGCGTGCTGGCCCGCCCGGAGCACCGCTGCGTCGGAGGCCCCCGGGAGGAGGACGCGGTGGCGGGCCTGGAGGTGGCCGGGGTGCGCCTGGGCATTGCCGCGGTGACGTATGACATCAACCACCTCGCCGGGGCGCCGCCCGAGGGCGTTCCGGTGACGCGCCTGGGCAACCCGCGGCATGCGCCCGACTGGGAGCGGCTGGGCGCCCTCATCGACGCGGCGCGCGCGGTGGGGCCGGACCTCGTGGTGCTCATGCCGCACTGGGGCTTCGAGTACGAGTCCTGGCCCGAGTCCCTCCAGCGCGAGCACGCCTACCGCCTCATCGAGCGCGGGGCGGACATCCTCCTGGGCTCCTCTCCGCACGTGCTGCAGCCCGTGGAGCTGGTCTCCATCGACGGCGGGGACCCCACGTGCCCCGCGCAGGTGCGCCGGGGAGGGCCGCCGCGAGTGGGGCTCATCGCGTACTCGCTCGGCAACTTCCTGAGCATCATGCCCACGCGGGCGTGCCAGACGGGCGCGGTGCTGAAGCTCGCGCTCGCGCGGGACGCGGGGGGCTCCCTGCGCCCCGTGGACGTGCGCGCGGTGCCTACGGCGTGCGGGCGGGGCCTGGGCGGCGAGGGCTTCCTGGACGCGGGCGTCGTGGCGGTGGACGAGCTGGGCCCGGAGCGCGCGGCGCCGCACCTCGCGCACGCGCGGCGCACCCTGGGCGGACTGATTTCAACCCGGAGGGGCTGAAGATGGTGTCGATGCGGGAGCAGTTGGAGGCACTCACCGTGGGCATGGCCCAGCAGGTCGCGGGCTGGCTGCCGGCCGTGACGCCCGAGCGGTACGTGGCCTTCCTGGACATGATGTACCACTACACGCTGCGCAGTGGAGACCGGCTGCGGCTCGCGGCCGAGCGCGCCACGCTCCCCGAGCTGAAGGCCTTCTTCGCGGAGCTCGCGGCGGACGAGCAGTCCCACTACCAGCTCGCGAAGGCGGACCTCGCGGCCTTCGGGCGCACGCCGTCGGACGCCACGCCCCGCGAGGTCTCCGCGTTCCACGCCTTCTGGGAAGGCATCCCGGCGGAGCGTCAGCTCTCGTTCCTCGGCGCCCTGTACGTGCTGGAGGGCGTGGCGCGGCACCTCGGGGGCGACACACGCCAGGGGGTGGGGCGGCTCGGCCTGGACAGGACGCGGGCGCGCTTCCTGCTCGTGCACCTGGACGTGGACGTGGAGCACGGCGCGCGGGCCCAGGCGCTCTGCGAGTCGCTCGGTGCGCAGGGCCCCGAGCCCCTGCTGGACGGCGCGCGCCAGGCGGCGGACTTCTGGGTGGCCATCCATCGCCGGGCGCTCGCGGAGGCATAGGCACGCGCGCATGGGTTGACAGGTTCCGCGGCCCGCCCTCGCGGCTCAGCCATACAGCTCGCTCAGCGGTCCCGGCGCGATGCGCGTGCTGCCCTCCTGCCCGAAGGTGTTGAAGTCCGCGTCTCCGAACGCGTGGCCGAGCGTGTTGAAGAGGTTGGAGACCTGCCGGTTCCGGGGCGCGTCGTACTTCGGATACACGACCGTGCGCCCGTCGGTCTTCAGGCCCAGCGCGTTGCCGCCCACCACGAGCTTCGGCCACTCACGCGAGGTTGAGTGGTGCTGCTCGCCGTTATCGGACATGAAGACGATCGCCGTGTGATCCAGCATCGAGCCGCTCGCGCCGACCTCGGGCGTGGCGGCCAGCGTCCTCGCCAGGTTCGCCACCAGCTGCACGTGGCGGCGGGTGACCTCGGCGACCTTCTCCCAGTTCTGCCCCGCATCCAGGCCGTGCTGCAGGTTGTGTCGCGCGACGTCGCTCACGTCCGGGCCGTAGGCCACGTCGAAGCCCGAGGTGCCCGTCGCCAGCACGACCGTGTTCGTCAGCCCGCCCAGGAGGGCCGCCGTGGCGATCTGGAACTGCGCCTCGAACCACTTCAGCGAGTCGGGCGGTGAGCCCGCGCCGGTGAGGAGCGGGTTGTCCTTCGGCGCCAGCGGCAGGTAGGGCCGCACGCGGTCCGCCATGCCCGCGAGCTGATCCTCCCGCGTGCGCAGCGACTCGAGCGAGGAGAGGTAGCGCTCCAGTTTCAGCCGCTCGTTGGAGTTGCCCCTGAACTCCACCAGCGCCTTGCGCGAGTCGGCCAGCGCGAAGTCGAAGAGCATCTTGCGGTCGCGCCCATTCGTCGAGCCGCCGAGCAGCGAGCCGAAGGTGCTGTCGAACGCGAGCGACGGGTTGACGATGATGCCCGCGGGCTTGCGGGGTCCGAGCGCGCAGGTTTCGTACACGATCGACACGCGCGCGGAGCTGGTGCCCAGGCGCAGCACGTCGAACGGTGCACCCCGGCGCAGGCGAGGTGCGATCACCGCGTCGAAGGTCGCGCCCGCGCCGTTCACCGCGCAGCTCAGCCCGCCCGTCCCGCTGGAGTGCCCGCCGCCCGCGATGAGGTTTGAGAGCCCCAGCAGTACGGCGGAGCGGTTCACCAGGTCGAGGTTGCCGGAAGACGCCGCCAGCGGCCCCAGACTGATGGCGCTGGCGAGATTGTCGCCCTCACGCACCAGCGGCGTGTCCTTGTACGCGTCCCAGAAGAGGCGGTCGGAGGTGTTGGCGCGTCCCCCCAGCGCCGCGCGGGTGCCCGTGCTCAGGAGCGCGCGGGGGTAGACGCCATTGCACTCGAGGACCAGCACCACGCGCGCCGGCAACGCTGACGACTGGGCATAGACGTCGTGGAAGTAGGGCGCGAAGAGGCCGGCGGCCATGCCCTTCAGGACGGTTCGTCGCGAGAACATGGCAGTCACTCTCCAGCCTGCGGCGCACGCCGCGTCTTCCAGGTGTCGCTTGTCATCAGCGTGGTCAGCATCTTGGAGAACGAGCCGTTGTTCTGATCATACGACTGCTCCATCTGCGTCAGCGTGCAGGCGTCGCTCACGTTCTCCGGGCGTCCCATGAAGTAGCGGAATGCCTGTCGCACGAAGCAGCGTTTCACGTGCCGCGAGGTCGCCAGGCGCTCGCTCAACTCCACCGCGTCGCGCACCGGACCGTCCAACGCGGGGTCCGGCATCGACGTGAGCGTCGAGCTTCCGTCCGGCGTGGTCCAGCCTCCGCTGGGCGAGTGATCCCGTGCGCGCAGGAAGCCCGCGTGGTTGTAGATCTCGAAGGGCAGACCGAGCGGTTCCATCAGACGGTGACAGCCCTGACACTGCGATCCGGCGGTCGCCTCCTGCAGGCGGCGGCGCGCGTTCTTGTCGGCGGCGTGAGCGCCGACCTGGGCTGCCACCTGCACGCTGCTGAGCGGCGGGACGAAGCCGCACAGGAGGTTCTCGCGCACCCACTTGCCGCGGTGGACGATGGACGGATCGTCCTCGAAGTTGCCGCCGTGCGCGGCCAGCCACACCGGGTGGGTCAGCACCCCCGCGCGCTCCGTGGCAGGCAGCGTCTTCCAGCGGCCCGCGACGGTCGCCGGGAGGATCTCGCTGACGTTGTAGGGGTGCGAGAGGCCCTTATGCGAGTCGTATGCCGCGTTCTGCATGGACGGCACGTAGAAGGTGCGCGTGGTGAGCAGGTTCGCCAGCACGTCCTGATCCTCGACCACCACCCGCGCGATCAGATCGTCGAACTGCTGGATGAAGGTCGGCTCCAGCGGATGGAAGTTGGTGAGCAGGTTGTCGTACGAGACCGAGCTGATGTAGCCGAGCCCCTCGAGTTCGAAGCGCGAGGTCGCCGCCGGGGACTCCTTGAACACCGCGGACACGTGCTCGTAGCCGAGCCACTCGCGGAAGAAGCCCGCGACGCCGTCACCCAGCCAGTACTGCCCACGCTTGGAGCGCTGCTCCTCGTTGTAGTCCTGCACCAGATCGAAGCGCGGTGTCCCGTTCTGGCTGGCGTCGACGCCGCCCAGGTGCTTCTTGATCAGGGCGGTGGTCGTCGCATCCTGCGTGAGCGAGCCATCCTTCGCGGCAATGGCCACGTCCGCCAGATGCCCCTCGAGGGGCGCGGAGTAGTACGGCCACACGAAGCTCGGCGTGGCCGAGGGCGCGCGCCCTGCCAGCGCGTAGGCCAGCTGCGAGCCCAGCTCGAGGCTGGTCAGTTCCACGCGACCGTCGGCCGGATCGCCGCCCATCTCGCGGCGGAACATGGCGCCGGTCATCATCCACGCGGCGTTGGAGATCCGCGTGATGGAGTCCGCGCGGTTTCGGGGGGAGTAGGTCGGTTCCTGCGCGATGACCGAGGTCGCGAAGGCGGTGAGGCGGGTGAGCTCATCCTCGGTGGGCGGGCGGAAGAAGACGCCGAACTCGAGCATCTGGCCGAGGTGGAAGCGCTTGCAGGTGTCGCTCGGGTTCGCGTCGTTGAACATGCAGCTGAAGCGGCTGTTGGTGAAGACACGCTCCATCCGGTTGCCGTCCGGGTAGTTCATCGTCCACGGCGAGGCGGCCGCGCCGACCACCGGCAGGAAGAGCTCCACCGTGGCCTCGTCCAGCGTCTCGTCCGTGGCCCAGGAGCTGTACTGCTCGATGGCGCTGGGATCGAGCGGGTTGTCGTAGAAGCTGAACCCGGTCCAGCTGCGCTCGACCGAGCCACCGGCATTGCGGGTGAACTCGCGCCGGTTCATGCGGCGGATGCGCGTCGGCGCATCCGAGCGCACGCCTTCGGTGCAGGTGAAGAGCGCGGACTGATCGAGCAGGTTGGGCTCGGGCACTACGGTCACGGGCGGCCCGTCCGTGCCACTGCAGAGGGGCATCCCCTCCTTGATCCAGGTCTCGAGCGCGGTGCGCTCGGCCGCGCTCGCGCGCTCATGCGGGGCTGGCGGCATCGGAGACGCGTCGTCGCGCATGCGGCTGAGCGCGCGCTGGGCGTTGCTGAGCTTCCCATCCATCGCTGAGCTCACCCGCATGTCGTGCAGGGTGCGCAGCGGCATCGTCGCCCCCTGGGTCGGCAGCGCGCCGTGACAGCTGGCGCAGCGATTGGTGAGCACCGACTGCACCACGCACGCGGCGCCCACGTTCGCCCCGGCATCCCCGGGCCCACCTGGATCCCCTGGGTTGTTGGGGCCTCCGTCGTTGGTGTTCGGCCCGATGTTGCCCTTGCACGCAACGAGGCTCAACAGTCCGGCCAGCAGGAGGACGCGGTTCATCCGGCCAGTCTGGCACGGACGGCGGGTGAACTAGCAAGCGGGTCCTGCCAAACGGGCTTACCCGGGACTGGCGCCCATCCGGATCAGGCGGCTGCCTGAATGCGGCGTTGCGGTGGCGGAGAGCTTCTGCTCCACGCTGAAGATAGAGCTCGTCTCCGTCACCCGCTTCAAGACGCGCGAGCAGGCCCGGGGCGCACTCTTCGAATACATCGAGGTATTCTACAACCGGAAGCGGCGCCACTCCGCCCTGGGCTACCTCAGCCACGTCGAGTTCGAGCGAGTGGCCACAACGAGTAGGCTGGCAGCGTAACCAACCTGTCTACGGAACCGGGTCACGCCCAGTCTGAAGGGTTGGAGCAAGGATGCATGACCTCTCGGATGGGCGCGCCAACCAAAGCGGCGTGCCGGGATCAAGGCGCTGCCCGTCCGCCGATCTCCGGGAACCGTTCATAGGCCCGCTGGAGCGCGTCCAGGTGGGCGGGGTTGTCCAGGTCGAGCGGCGCGTCGGTGAGCTGCACGACCCATCCGCCCGATGCCGTGCGCCGTGCCCGTGAAAGAAGCTCGGCATCACGGGTCGGGTCCGGGAACCCGATGGCCCGTGCGGCGGCGGTAGACCAGTAGTTCAGCCACCCGAGGAAATGCGGAATCTCATCGGAGCGAAGTTCCTCTGGGGGGTTGAGGAAGGGGAGACCGTGGGGCGGAACGGAAGACTCATCCCCCGGGTGGCAAAATTGCTGAGCCACTGTCACAGCGACCCCCTCCGGATCCACGTACCCCCAGAACGCGCGAGCGCTGTCGCCCGTTGTCGCCAACACATCTACCGCCGCTGCGATACCGGCTTCGTCGAGTGGCCAGTCTGCATGGACCTCAAAGCGTGGCCGGCTTCCGGGGGCAAGCCGCCCAGGGCTTTCCCACCCAGCAACCGTCACCAAATGGTTCTCATCCTCGTTGCACAGGAACGGTAGCCCTCCGTCTGTTTTGTTGGACGCGACCCACTCGTCTCGATGGGGCAATGCAATAAGTTCGTCCGTTTCAGAACTCGTCCATGCCAGCCGCAGGCCAGGAATAGCACTCTCCATTCCGTGAACAATGGCAAGAGGACGGCCATTGTCGCCAACGAGCGCGGGGGCGTAGACGGCAAGGCGGAGGTGTTTTTTCGTAGTTGCCATTTCAGCACCAATCCATGACGACGACATTGAGGGAGCGGTCCAACTCAAGCAGCGCGGCTTTATGCGCGGCACTTCGCACGCCAACGACGAAGTTATACCCACATGCCTCCGCAAGCCTCTTCTCGCGCTGTATCTCTGGCAACTTCACTTTGGCAAAGAACCTCTGAGAGCGAAGCGATTGTATGTCGAAATCATCAGTCTTGACCTCCCATAGTGTGCGTGTGGCAAGCACCAGGGCGTCGAACTGCTTGCCATTAACAAGCACATCCCAACCGGGGATGCTGTTGTTCTTGATTGCGTCAGCGCACCTGTTGTGGTGGTCGTTTCCTCCTCGGTGCGACACTGGGACCGGCCTGCACTCGGGATGGCGCTCGCGCTCCAGTGACTCGGGCGGCACTGGGGGAAGCCAGTCCTGCCCTGCTGGCTCGGGCTTCAGCTTGGGCTTGCCTTGAGCTTCAGCTTCCCGGGATGCCACCTTCGTTTCTCGCGAGGTCCCTGCTTCCTCGGGGTAGGCGTGGCGGAGTTCATATGCATTCAGCGCTTCGTTGATGGCGACGCCGACCACCACCACGCCAAGTACGATCACAGCTCCCACGGCAATCTCAGGAGCTGCCAGTACGCAGAACCCGATTCCCACGGCAGCGGCGTCAGCGGAGGCGACCGTGCATCTTCCCGTGGTGTCGTGGAATTCGAGCCGGTCATGGTCAAGGGTTCGATAGCACCGCTCCACCAGAACCGGCCAAGGTTGGGACGCCTCGCGGACCACGCACCGTCCCCCGTCTATCCACGGCAGGGTCGCTGCTCGCTGGAGGTTGGCGATCCTCGGGTTCTGGGGCGCGCGCTCTTTGAGGCTCGGTGCCGACGTGGCGCAAGCCGAGAGGAAGAGCAGGAGTGCGGCGCAGGCGCGGAGTCGCATGGTCACGTCCGTTCAGTCGAGCCAGCGGTCATGATGCACCTACGCCTCCATGCTGCTCGCTTCCGCGTACAACACGAATCCATCGACGGGCATGGGGGCATGGGGGAGAAGCGTCTCCACGAGAAAGAGGTTGTCGCAGTGCCTCGCGTTCGGTCCGCCAAATACAGTCTTGATGGCCGGCTCCACGCACTCTTCGGCGGGAAGAAACGAGCTGCCAGCTTGAGCGAGCCTGCGAACAATGTGCGCGGGATGAACTCGCCACTCTTGGCTCTCCGGGTCGATTCGGGTGCCCAGCTGCCCGAGCCATTGCACGAGATCCGCCCGCTGTGACTCACGCAGCTTGTCGAAGTCCGTCAGAGGCGGGGCGGCGCAGGGGCCATAGAGCCATCCGGTAACACTCGCCTCCGGCATGGCTGACTCTGCCCATGCGGCCACTGCTGATGGATCGATGATACGAAACTGCGTATCCAAACGATCCATTGGCGGTTCGCTGATCCAATAGCGCGTTATCTCTTGACCGACGAACCCCGAGAGCTCGACGCGCCCGTCGGCATCCACCTCCATCAGGAACTCTGGGGTGCTGTCATAGATGTTGTATTGAAAGGCGGGCACGCCCAGGCGCGAGGAGAGGCGTGCGAGCAGCGGCGGAGTTCCTTGCATCAGGAGCTCGAAGGGGGCCGTGCGCAGGACGGTCCACCCAGGTGCCCCCTGAAACCCCGCCAGTCCCCAGCGCCGCACCTCGTCACCGAGCCCGTACTGCATGCGATCGTACCGCTCCGGGGTGCGCGGCTTGGGTGTTGTCAATCGCCGCCCCTCCTCCACCAACAAGAGGGAGAGTTCTCTCTACCCGGACGGTATCCGCACACTGAAGGAAGGCCACGTTCAGCCACGTTCCCATGGAGGACGAGCCTGTCACTTGAGGCCATGATGGTCGACTTCTCGCCAGCCCAGGTGGACGGCATCAACCGCGAACGGGATCGCCTCACGCGCAAGCTCGACGCGCCCGAGGCCCCCCGGCCCGCGTTGGCGCCCCGGCGTAGCGCTCAGCGCCGCGCGTGCCGGGCCTCGGCCGCTTTGAGGACGTGCTCCTTGAGCAGGTAGCCGAAGCCCGCGTTGCGCAGCCGGACGATGAGCTCGTCCCGGGTCGTCTTGAGATGCTCGGCGGTGCGCTCCAGGCTCCAGCCCCCCTGCGCGAGCTGCTTGAGCAGATAGGCCCGGCGCGTCTGCGCCGCCGAGAGCCGGTAGGTCTTGAGGTACTCGACCGTGCCGTCGCCGCGCAGGATGGCCTCGCCCATGTGGTTCTCCTCCGAGGGCGACAAGCCCGTGATGAAGCGCTGGAGGTGGAAGGGACCTGCCTCGTAGAGGGGGGAGGTGATCACTTCGGCGCCGATGATGCCCTCGGCCATGAAGCCCATGAAGTCCGCCCAGTCCGCGCGCATGCGCTCGATGGCGCCCCGCAGGTCCCTCATCGAGTTTACGCTCGCATCCTCCACGCCTAGCCCCATCGCGGGCACGTCTCCCAGGAAGCCGTACTGCACGAGCAGATCCCCGTAGAAGTCCTCGAGCAGGGCCCGGTGCAGGGCGCGGTAGTCCTCGGGGTGCGAGACGATGGCGCAGGAGAGCAGCGCGTCCGCCTGGAAGATGAGCATGCCCACCTGGCGCTCGTGCAGCTCGAAGATGCGCAGCGCCTCCGCGAAGGCCGCGCTGGCCCAGCCCGAGGAGGTCCACTCGCTCCGGGGATTGAGCCCCTGGGAGAGCGCCTCCTGGGAGTACTCGCTCCATGCCACCTGCGGCCCGCCGAAATACAGCGCGAGAAAGCCCTCCATCGTCAGGTGCATGGGCAACAGCCGCAGCCGGCTCTTGTCCTCGCGGTGCACCATGCGGTGCAGCACCCGCGTTGAGGAGAAGGGCCCGTGCTTGAGGCTCTTGCCCTCCTTGCCCTCGGGCTTGCGCAGCCGGGTCTCGGCGGTCACCGCCGCGCCCTTGTCGTCCCAGTCCACCACCAGGCCATGGGGGACGTAGGACACATAACGGAGCCCGGGCTCCATCAACCCGCCCTGGAGCGACACGACGCTCACGTCCTCGTCGTAGCTCCTGCGGGTGATGCGCAGGTCTCCGGGGATGTCATCGCGCAGCACGGGCACCAGGCGGATGCTCCCCCAGACCTGCGAGGGCGCGAGCCGCAGCCCCGTGAGGGGCAGCCGCCGCACCGCGCTCTTGTCTCCCTCCTTCATGCCACCTCCTCGTCGAGCGACTCTTCCGGGAGCTCGGAGCGGGCCCTCGGGGGCTCCGTGCCGGCGTGGCCTCGGGGCGAGTGCTCGAGCATCCGCCGCACGCGCGCCGCCAGGTAGTCCTCGAGTTCCGCCAGGGGAGAGGCCCCCTCGGCGAAGCGCGCGAAGCCGAGCACCGTGGGCAGGTCCTCCGCGTCCCGCACGCCCACGGTGGGCACGTGCGTCCCGATCCCCCG
Organism: Corallococcus sp. AB032C; assembly: GCF_003668935.1. Classification (NCBI taxonomy): domain Bacteria; kingdom Pseudomonadati; phylum Myxococcota; class Myxococcia; order Myxococcales; family Myxococcaceae; genus Corallococcus; species Corallococcus sp. AB032C. The sequence goes on from NZ_RAWP01000052.1 coordinate 60,522, forward strand.
GGGCGCGTAGAGCTCCGAGGCGAACACCGGGTTGGCGTGGATGATGGTGGTGCGGCGGGCGAGGTCCAGCTTCGTGCGAAACAGGCGGGTGACCTCGGCCACGGCGTTGGGGGGATCATTGTCGTAGCCATCCGACACGACGACCACCAGCTCGGGCCTCCAGTCCAGCGCGTCCAGCAGCGGGGTGGCGAGGTCCGTCTGCCCCCGGGCGCGCGAGAGCAAGGGGTGCTCGGGAGGATGCATCCAGAAAGCGCGGTATTCGCTCGACGTGGCGGCCAGCAGGTAGTGCGCCGCGAGCGCCACCCCGAGGGGCCGGCGGCGCTTCTCGCTCGAGCCCGAGGCGGAGTAGCTGTTGTCCAGCACGGCCGCCACGCGGCCCAGGGGCACCGAGGCACGGCGCAGGCTGTTCACCGCCGCCTGCTCGAGCGCCGTGTGCAGCTCCGCCATCCGCTCCCGTCGCACCTCCAGGGGGAGGGAGAGCACGTAGAGCGCCAGCCGGGTGAGCGGCGTGCGGCCCAGGTCGAGGGCGATGGCCCCTTGGGCGCGCGTGGCCGAGCCCTGCAAGCGCAGCCTCTCGGCGGCGGTGAGGCGCGGCTCGATCTTCCGCAGGAAGACGTCCCGGGGGAGCTGGTGCTTCGCGGCGAGCCCCTCGGCGACGGTGTAGGGCAGCTCGAAGAGGGCGGAGGCGTCGTAGTGGGCCTTGCGGAACGTCTCCAGCAGGGGGGCCTGGAACACGCGCTTTCGCCAGCCGTGGAAGAGAAAGGGGTTGAGCTCACCGGGCAGCTTGAGGTGGGTGTGCGCCACGGCGGCGCGCAGCTTGGAGCGGTACTTCACCGCGTCGAAGTGCAGGTCCGCGCGCCCCTTCAGGAACTCGCGCACGATGGCGCGGGAGCGGCGGTTGTTGATGCGCCGCTCGCGCAGCACGTCCAGCACCCGGTAGGCCCGCTGGGGCGGCAGGGCCCGGAGCGCCGCCGCGATGAGCGCGCCCTCCTCGTGCCGGTCCGCGGACGGGGTCTGCTTCCCGCTCGCCAGCAGGTTGAGGATGATCTGCGCCTGGTTGAAGTGGTTGATGCCCGCGGCCAGGGTGCGCGTGTAGAGGCGGCGGTAGTTGCCGAGGATGTAGGCGTGCAGGAACTCGATGGACACGGCCTGCCCGCGCCCGTCGTTGTAGAACTCGCGCTGCCCGGTGCACGAGAAGCACGCGTTGACGAACATGACCAGGTCCTCACGGGCGACCTGCTCGGCACGTGCTCCCACGATGTCCATCGAAGGTTCACCCTTCCTGAGGCGGGAGCGCCGCTCGGGGAGGGCGGACACGATTAGCTAGTCAAGCTACAAAGGCCCGGTTCGGAAATCGCATCACAGTCCCGCGAGCGGCACCCGCCACCGTAGCATGACGCGGCAGACGTCCGCGGACTGACACGCCAAAGGACCGGCTGACCTCAAGCACCGCTCCGTCCGAGACGCGGAGGGCGCGCACGCTCCTCCCGCTCTGCTCTCGCCCGCTACGCCCAAGCGGGCTCCTGTCCTTCCAATGCGCTGCTTGCTGTCGTGGTCGTTCGGGCGCACGCTGAAAAGGCGGAAACGCGAGCGCCAGAAAGCGAGGGAAACCCGATGGCGACATCACTCTACGACCTCAGCGTGCCCACCTTCCTGCAGACCGTGAGGGCCGTCGCAGGCTTTCTCGACCGTGCGGCCAGGCACTGCGCTGAGACAGGTGTTGATCCCGACGACTTCGTGAACGCGCGCCTTTTCGACGACATGGCGCCCTTCCACTTTCAGGTCGAAGCCACATGGCACCATTCCGTGTGGGGGGTGGAAGCCCTCAAGACCGGTGTGTTCGCCCCGCCGGCCTTGGTCGGACCAGTCCCTTTCGCCGACCTGCAGGCGATGATCGGCAAAGCGGAAGTGGCGCTGGAGGCGTTCACGCCCGACGAGATCGACCCATGCGCGGGCAAGGACCTGGACCTTCAGATCGGGCCGCGGAAGCTCGCCTTCACGTCGGAGACGTTCATTCTTTCGTTTTCCCTGCCGAACTTCCATTTCCACGCCGTCACTGCCTACGACATCCTCCGCTCGCGCGGTGTACCGCTCGGCAAGCGTGATTACGAAGGCCGACTGCGGACGAGATCAGCCTGAGCCGGGAATCCGTTATGGAGGCAGGCGTTCAGCCGCGAATGCGTTTGCCGAATGGCGCGAACGCGACCATTCCGAGCTTGAGGTGCTGCAGCGCGAACGGAATGCCGATGATCGTCAGCGCCAGGCTGACCCCGATGACGACGTTGGTGAGGAAGATCCAGATTCCAGCGAAGAGTGCCCAGACGATGTTGAGTAACCGTCCGGCCAGTGACGTGCCGGGACGCTTGAAGACAGGCCCCGACCGTGCTCGGCGAGCGCCGCGAGGAGTGAGCTGTTCAGGGACTGGGCTGGAGGGGTGACTCGGGCGGGTCGGCGGTGCGTCGCAGTCTCCACTCGTGGGGCAGCAGCTCCCCGATGCGCGAGTGCGGGTGCGTCTGGACGCGAAGCAGCACGTCGGCCAGGTACTCCTCGGGATTGACCTGGTTGGCCTCGCAGGTGGCGACCAGGGCGTAGAGGCCGGCGAGATTCTCCCCCGCGGCCTCGTGGCCGACGAAGAGGAAGTTCTTCCGGCCCAGGGCCGCCTTGCGCAGCGCCGCCTCGGAGCGGTTGTTGTCCAGGGGCAGGCGCGCGTCGGAGACGAAGCGCGTCAGGGCGTCCCACTGCTTCAGGGCGTAGGAGAGGGCCTGGCCCATGGGGCCCTTGGGCAGGTGGCGCGGGGCCTGCGAGTCCATCCACGCGCGCAGCGCCGTGAGGACGGGGAGGCTCTGCTGCTGGCGCAGCTCGCGGTGCGCGTCGGTGCGCACGACGGCCGCGTCGCGAGCCAGGGCTTCCACGCGGTAGAGGGCGAGGATGAAGTCCAGGGCCTGGCGGGCTTCGGGCGCGGTGGGGAGCGCCTCGAAGAATCGCCGTCGCACGTGGGCCCAGCAGCCCACCCGCACGCGGCCCTCGGGCAGTGTCACCGCGTTGTAGCCCGTATAGGCATCCACCACGAGGGCGCCCCGGGTGCCGCCCAGGACTTCCTTCGGCGTCGTGCTGGCCCGGCCCAGGCTGAAGCGGTAGCCCAGCAGCCACTCCCCCGCGGGCGTCTGGGTGAGGAAAGTCCAGAGGTAGCCCTGGCGCGTCTTCTTCACGTCCAGCACGCGCACGGGCGTCTCGTCGGCCCACACCACCTCGGCGGCGGCAATGACTTGCAAGAGGTGCT
>NZ_RAWP01000053.1:0-62717 GCF_003668935.1 Corallococcus sp. AB032C
GGCCGGCGCGGGGGCGGCCTGGGGGATGAGGGCTGAGAGGCCCCGGCCCAGGGCGCGCTTCTGGGTGTCAGCGTTCTTCTGCACGGCGGTTGGGAACTCCCGCGCCGGCGTGGGGCCGGCGCGCATGGGCCTTGAGTGCTTCACGGCGAACCGGGCACCCGGTCCCACCATTCACATCGCTCTATTAAGGAGGCGACCGGTCAGGCGACCCGGCGCTTGGACGGCTTGGGGGAGTCCCGGCGCATCAGCTCGCGGCCCAGGGCCAGGTAGCTCTCGCAGCCCTTGGACTTGATGTCGTACAGGATGATGGGCTTGCCGAAGGACGGGCACTCGGACAGGCGCACGTTGCGCGGCACGACGGCCTGGAAGACCTGGTCCTTGAAGTAGCCGCGCACCTCGTCCACGACCTGGTGGGCGATGTTGGCGCGCGCGTCGAACATGGTCAGGAGGATGCCCTCCATCTTCAGCGAGGGGTTGAGCCCCTGCTTGACCAGGTCGATGGTGTGCGTGAGCTGGGACAGGCCCTCGAGCGCGTAGTACTCGCACTGGAGCGGGATGAGGACGGAGTCCGCGGTCACCAGTGCGTTGAGCGTGAGCAGGCCGAGCGAGGGCGGACAGTCGATGATGATGTAGTCGTACTTGTCCTTGAGCGGCAGCAGGGCTTCGCGCAGGCGGAACTCGCGGCGCTCCTGGTTGACGAGTTCGACTTCCGCGCCGGTGAGGTCGGGCGTGGCGGGGATGACCTGGAGGAAGCGCAGCTCGGTGGGGTGGATGAGCTCGGATGCGGGGCGGCCGCCGAGGAGTGCGTCGTAGACGGTGCCGGTGAGGTTCTCGCGCTTGAGGCCCAGGCCGCTGCCGGCGTTGCCCTGGGGGTCCATGTCCACCAGCAGGGTGCGGCGCTCCGCGGAAGCGAGGCTCGCTGCGAGGTTGATGGCGGTGGTGGTCTTACCCACGCCGCCCTTCTGGTTGGAGATGCAGATGATACGACCCACGTGGCCCATCCTCTCTCGCCCCGGCTGACGCCAGAGCCCCGCCCGCGATTCGCGCGGACGTGCGCGCGAATCGGAGCCTGATCAGGCAGCTAGCACGGGGTTCGAGGATGGATCAATTTCCCATCCAAGGTGGGACTCAAGCCCTGCCCGTCCCCTCGCTCGGGGACCCGTGGGTGGCGGAATTTCGCGCGGATGAGGGGGGCTGCGCGTGCCTGCTCGGCTGCTTTCTGGGTGGCGATTCCGTGCGGGGCGGAAGGGGGTTGGGTTTTTCAGGGGGTCGCGCGCGGCGAGTTCGTGGTGGCGGCTTCGCGCGGTTCGCGGGTCCGGCGTTTCATGTGGAACGGGTTGGGCTTCGTGGGGCCGTGCGGCGGGTGGATTTCGCGCGGGCTGGTGCGGCGATGCGGTTCGCGCGTTGGGCTTGGGCGTCCGGTTCGAGCTCGCGTTCGGCGCGGGTGGATGCGCGCCGGGTTGAGGATGAGGTGGCCGCGTGAGTCCGCGCATCGGTCCGGCGACTTCGGGTCGTGGGTTCCAGATTCGGTGTGGCGTGGACGCGTGAGCTTCTCAAGCTCGCCGCTGAACGAGGCGTTCCAGCCATCCGGGGCGATGCCCTCCACGTGAGCGCCACCTCCGCGGATCCCTGGAGCGCCGACCGGATGCGCGTCCGTGCCACGTTGAGGAATGGGACCGGGTGAGCATCGCGCGGTTCGCAGTGCACACCGGATGGCATCCGGTTCGGCGCCCAACCGGATGCGAAGTCCCGCCGAGCACCTTCATGGATGGCGAGGCCTGGATTCGTGGCGTCGAACGGGCGATGCGGCCAACGGACTTCGACCGTGAACCGTCATCGCAGGGACCAGCCGCACGTCACCGCCTTCGGACCATGGTGCCGCGCTTGATGGGGAGCACGGCACGCGATGAGAATCCGCGCCTCATGACATGTGGCGAGTCACCGGGTTCCCGTTCATGCCCCCGTCAGGTGGATGCGCTGGGCCCAGCCACGACCACCGGCGGTTCCACGTGGAACACGCGCCATGCCGCTGCGAGCACTACGCCGCGAAAGAACGCCCCTGTGTTTTTCGCGAACCACGCCAACCGAGGCCGCTCACGACCAGCGTTCCCGCAGCCACATCCGTTGGCGTGAGCAGTGCGATGCGACCGGACCAGGCACTTCCCACGAACTCCGTTCAACGCGGGCGGCGCATCGAAGATGAGCCAGTCCACGCAGCCGGCGTCCCGAGGATGCGCACCGCGATGAGGAAGGACGGTCCGCTGCTTTTCGCGAACCGCACCAACCGATGCCGTCCACGACAGGCGTTTTCCGTAGCCGCAGCAGCCAACCCGAGCAGCGTGATGCGGCCGGACGGTCTGGGCGCTTCCCACGAACCCCGTTCAACGCAGGCGGTGCATCGAAGGTGAGTCGCGCGGCATGAACGACCGACCACGGATGCGAGCACCGCCACGCGGAAGCGCGGGCTGAGCTTTCGGAACGGCGTCAGTTGCAGGTCGTTCATCCAGGCCGGCCGGTCCACGTGGAACACGCATGAGGGCGAGCATCGCCATGCGGAGGAACGGTCCGCCGTGTTTCGCGGACCACGCCAACGACAGGCCGCTCATCCATGCCGCGCGTTCCACGTGGAACACGCATGAGCGCACGGACCACGCCATGCGGAAGAACGCTCCGCGCGTTTCGCGGACCACGCCAACCCAAGGCCGCGCACACGTGCCAGCAGGTTCCACGTGGAACACGCTCACGCGGCGGCGAGCACACGATGCGAAGCGCGGCATTCAGGGCGGATCCAATCAGCCCAAGTCCGTGGTTCAGCGCCGCTGCTTCACGCGAACCCTGCCACACCGTTTCGAACAGGCGGCGCGAAAGAAGGCCCATCATCTGGCGCGGACAACGACGGTTCCAAGCCATGGCCCAACACAGTCCAAGCCGTTCCACGTGGAACACGCGCATGCGGTCGTGAGCACCTGCGCGGAGAAAGGCCCGGCATCCATCGCGGACAACGGCACCCCATCAAGACGGCAGGCCCGCATGGCCCGTTCCGCGTGGAACACGTTCACGCCATCTCGCGCGCATGCGGCGAGCACCAGTCCAGCATCTGGCGTGACCCCCTTCTGCTTGCCCCGTTGGTTCTCACGCGGCCCGTTCCACGTGGAACACGCTCACGCATCCGCGAACACGGGCAGGTGGAAGCACGGTCCGGAAGCCGTAGCGGTCTGACCATGCCCAGGCAGTGGATCCACCGGCACGTTCCACGTGGAACACGCTCAAGCCAATCCCACCACTGCGCTTCGACAGAGCCTTCAGCGCTTCGTGCGGACCGTGGTCGCGGAAGGAACGGTCCCCAGCCATGAGGTTCCACGTGGAACACGCTCACGCATCCGCGAACTCACGCAGGTGAAGACCCGTCCTGAGCCGCTCCTGAACACGGCGCTTCAAGGCAGTGGATCCACCGGGACGTTCCACGTGGAACACGTCATGGAGGCCGCGAAATGGAAGTGTCTGAACCACTTCCGGCACGCGCGATTCGAACCGTGGTTGGGGAAGGAGCAACCAGCCTGGGGCTCCCTTTCATCCACTTCGCTTCGCACCCGTCATCCATGAACCGCCGCATGGATGGCTGTCCGGATCCGACGCCCAAAGGCCCACGCACGCCGTGCCGCGAGCCTGATGTGGAGCCGGTCACGCGGTCCCTTCTTCATCTCCCAACAGCACATCCGATGCGCTGTCCCTCATGCTGACGGCCGCTGTCCAAGCAACCAGGGGAGCCTCTTCTTGGGGCGTGTTCCACGTGGAACATGCGAAGCCGCCTGAGCGCTGGCTCCCCTCCCCTTCGCTCCATCAAGCGCTCCAGGTCAGCCACGGTTCAGCGCCACGACGAACAACGCGTGCCGCTTCAACGCTTCTTCGCCAGTGCCTCCACATGCGGACCGGAGGCCGGCCGTGTTCCACGTGGAACACCGACCGACCTCTCAGCCCATGGGTCCATCGCTTCGTTCTTTTCAGCAATGCCCATCGCTCACCGGATCCGGTGCTGGGCAGAGGCTCATGACTTCGAGTTCCTGTGCATGCGCATGCCTGGGTTCGAAGCAGCGGCGTGATGCGGGCGCACGTGCATGCCGATGCGCGGACAACGACGTGAGTCCGGTCCTTCGCGAACAGGCTTCCACGCGGACTCTCGTGGTGCTCAGCCAGGACTCAACCGCATCAACCGCCGGGCCTATCCGAAGGACCCTCAAGCCGCGCGTGTTCCACGTGGAACATGGGCATCACCTGCGTCCGTATTCCGCTTCGAGCCTCACGGCGTGGCCCTGTTCCACGTGGAACTTCGCGCCTCTCGCCGTGAACGTGTTCCACGTGGAACGCGGAGCCACTTGAGCAACGAACGCATCCACGCGACTCCGCTTCAGACGTTCCACGTGGAACAGGAAGCCACCCAACGCTGGAGCAGGGAGTCCGGCCCGCATGTGCTTTCGCGCCGAGCCCTTGAACATGCGCTCCATCCGCATGGAGGTCCGGGGACTCAAGTCGATGCCGCGATTCACGGCGACAGTCCCGAACTTCGCTTCATCACGCGGCTGAACTCGATGACGTGTTCCACGTGGAACGCGAAGCCTCGGGACCCGCGAACGCATCCGGGCGACCCGGCCACAGACGTTCCACGTGGAACACGCGCCGCCGCGCTCCACCGTTCAGCGCGACCAGGCGGCTTGCTGAAGCACGACGCGGTAGCCGTCCGGATCCTCGAAGGTCCTTCCGTTCGCATCCCAGTACGGATTGCGTGACGGCACCTGCGCGAAGCCCGCGGCCTCCATGCATCGGACCCGCTCCGCCCACGCTTCCGGGTCCGGCACGTAGAAAACCAGGAGGTGGTCTTCGGATGGGGCTCGCGGTGCTTCGTGTCCGTGCTCCACCGTGAACTCCAGGTGATACGGCGCACCCGCATGTCCGAGCATCACGCCGTCGAACCCCGCGTGGTCCTCGAATCCTCCGAGCACCTCGAAGCCCAGCCCGTCCCGGTAGAAGCGCACCACCGCGTCCAGGTCCCGTGTCGGCCTCGCGACCCGCAGCTTCACCGCGTCCATGTGCCGCCCTCCCCTTCCCGGATCCGCATCCGGGTGGTGCCAGACATAGGATGAATTGACGCTCTTTTCGCGCGGACCCCGGGCCGGCACCTTGTGCCCATGACCACGAAACAGCTGCCCCTGAACTCCGGCTTCGGCGCGACCACCACCGCACGCGAGGCGCTCGGCAACACCCGACTCGATGGCACTGTCGCCATCGTGACCGGCGGCTACGCGGGCATCGGATTGGAGACCACCCGCACGCTCCACGCCGCGGGTGCCACCGTCATCGTCCCCGCCCGGACTCCCGACAAGGCGCGAGCCGCACTCGCTGGATTGGAGCGCGTGGAGCTGGAGCCCATGGACCTCTTCGACCCGGCGTCCATCGATGCGTTCGCTTCGCGCTTCATCGCGTCCGGCCGGCCCCTGCACCTGCTCATCAACAACGCGGGCATCATGGCCACCCCGCTCGCCCGCGACGCACGCGGCTTCGAATCGCAGTTCGCCACCAACCACCTGGGCCACTTCCAGCTCACCGCTCGGCTCTGGCCCGCGCTGAAGCAGGCGAACGGCGCGCGAGTGGTGTGCCTGTCATCGCGCGGCCACTTCTTCGCCGGCGTCGACTTCGACGACCCCTTCTTCCAGCAGCGCCCCTACGACAAGTGGGTCGCCTACGGGCAGTCGAAGACCGCGAACATCCTCTTCGCCGTCGGACTGGATGCGCGCGGACAGGCCCACGGAGTGCGCGCGTTCGCCGTCCATCCCGGCGGCATCCTCACGGACCTGGCCCGGCACATGTCCGAGGAGGAGGTCCGCGCCTCCATCGAGAACTCCAACAAGATCGAACCGCTGAAGACAGTGGAACAGGGCGCCGCGACCACGGTCTGGTGCGCGACCAGCCCCCAGCTCGCGGGCAAGGGCGGCGTGTATTGCGAGAACGTCGACATCGCCGTGATGGCGCCCGCGGACGCCGCCATCCGGCGCGGCGTGAAGGACTGGGCCGTGGATCCGAAGCGGGCCGACCAGCTGTGGTCCGCGAGCGAGGCGTGGACCGGCGTTCGCTTCAATCCGTGATGATCAGCCCGCGGATTCGCGGGGGCTACGTCCGGTCCGGACCGGGCGGCGACGACGGTTGGAACAGCTTCCGCGTGCGCTCCAGGTTGGGACCGGGACGCGGTGAGTAGAAGGACACGCGCAGCTCCCGGCCGTCGGGTTCCGAGTACGTGAGCGTGACGTTCTCGAACGCGACGGGCCCCCACTTCGGAAGGAGGAACACCTTCACCATGGAGGCGGTCTCCACCACGTCGTGCTCGCTCCAGAGGCGCGCGAACTCCGGGCTCGCGGATTGGAGCTTCTCCGCGAGCGCGTCGAACTCCGACCGGTCCGCGGACCTCGCGGCGTCCATCCGGAACCCCGCCACCGCGCGGCGCACCGCCTCATCCCACGAAGGCATGCGCGCGCGCCGCTCTGGATTCATGAACAGCGCCCACAAGCCATTGCGCGCCTCCGGGGAAGAGGCCGGAAGTTCCAGGTCCGCGTAGAGCACGGTCGCCGCCGCGTTCCACGCGACGATGTCCCACCGCCGAGTGGAGACGAGCGCCGGAAAGGGATGCGCATCGAGCAGCCGTTGAAGCGCGTCGCTGACCGACTCCGGTGAGCGCACGGGCATGGGCGCGGGCCGGCCGTGCGCCAACGCGAAGAGGTGCAGACGCTCCGTCGGAGTCAGGCGGAGCGCGACCACCAGGCGCTCCAGCAGCGGTTCGGAGACGTGGATGTCCCTCCCCTGCTCCAACCACGTGTACCAACTGACGCCCACGTCCGCGAGCCGCGCCAGTTCCTCACGGCGAAGGCCCGGCGTGCGTCGCCGCGAACCGGAAGGAAGTCCCACGTCCTCCGGACTCAAACGCTCACGGCGGCTGCGAAGGAAGTGCGCGAGCTCGACGCGCCCGGAGCTGCGGGAGGTGTCCGTCACGCGGCGGCACGTTAGGCGAACCCTCCGCGTGAGGCATCGGGACCGTGTGTTCCACGCATCCCACGCGAACGCTCGTGAGGTGCCCTCCCCTCCACCCGACCGGATTCTCCAAACCTGTCCGACTGTCGGACAAGTTCGTGCGGTGCGACTCGGACGGGAGGCCCTGCTGCTTCCCCGTGCGATGGATCCGAGCACCGCTGAAGCAGCCGTGGATCCACTCATGTCGTGACGCGGATCCGCGTCACCGTTCCAGGTTCTCCACCACGCGCTGAAGCAGGTTCACCAGTTGCTCCCGCTCCTTCGCGCCGGACCAAGCCATCGCGCTCACATCCTCCAACGCGTGCAGCACCGGCAGCTGTCCCATGCCGAGCCCCATTGGACGCAGGCGTCCCTCCTGAACCCGCGGCACCAGGTGCGAAGCGCGCTCAACCCCCGGCGGTCCCTTTGGGTTGCATAGGAGCCCATCTCAATTTACATAGCAAGCTATGCACATGACCAAGACAGTGGGAATCATCGGGGGTGGTCCGGGTGGGCTGACGTTGGCGCGGATCCTGGCGACACGGGGCATCGCGGCCACGGTGTTCGAGCTGGATGAGCACCCGCTCGCCCGTCCCCAGGGAGGTTCGCTGGACCTGCACGCCGACTCCGGGCTGCGCGCGCTTCGCGAGGCCGGATTGGAGGCGGAGTTCAAGGCCGTCGCCCGGTACGACGACCAGGGTGACGCCATCTATGACGCTCAGGGGACGCTCCACTTCCAGCACAACGAGGCGAGCGACGGCGACCGGCCGGAAATCGACCGCACGCAGCTGCGCTCCCTGCTGCTGGAAAGCCTGTCCGCGGAACGGATCCGCTGGGGAAGCAAGGTGTCCGCCGTGGAGCCGCTCCCCGACGGGCGCTACCGCGTCGTGGGGCCGGCGGGTTCGCTCGGTGAGTTCGACCTGGTGGTGGGCGCGGATGGCGCGTGGTCGAAGGTCCGCCCGCTCGTGTCCTCAGCGACGCCGGCCTTCACGGGCGTGCTCTTCATCGAGCTGCAAATCGACGACGTGGACACGCGGCATCCGGAGGTCGCGAAGCTGCTCCCTCGCGGGAAGATCTCCGTGGTCGGGGGCAACCAGGGCCTCATCGCCCAGCGCAGCAGCCACGGCCACGTGCGCGCCTACTTCATGTTCCGGGTGTCCGAGGCGCAGCTCCAGCAGGGGCTCGTGGACACCTCCTCCCCTGCCCGGGCTCGCGAACAACTCAAGGCGCTGCTGCCGGGGTGGGCGCCGTCCCTGCTCGCGTTCATCGACGCGTGCAACGACACCCTCGCCGCGCGCCCCATCGTCGCGCTTCCGGTTGGCCACCGCTGGACACACCGGCCGGGGGTGACGCTGCTCGGGGACGCGGCCCACGTCATGCCGCCCTTTGGCGGCGAAGGCGTGAACATGGCGATGCTCGACGGACTGGAGCTGGGGCTCGCGCTCGCGGCGGACTCCGACTGGAGCCAGGCCGTGAAGGGCTACGAGGCGGCCATGTTCGAGCGCGCCGCCATCGCGGCCGAGGGCTCCATGCAGGGCATGGATTTCCTCTCCGAGCACGCGCTCGAGCACGTGCTGGAGCACTTCCGTGGGGTCCAGCAGGAGCTGGCGGCCCTGGGCTCGCACTGAAGCCGAGCCCGAGCGCCCTCCCCTCCCCTACTGCTTCGCGAACACCGCGACCTGCCGCTCGGCGCCGGAGAACGGGAGCCGGTACGCCCGAGCGGACACGACGCGCAGGTTGCGCTCGGCCGCGCGCGCCTGGAGCTCCGCGTCCGTCTGCTGCTTGCCCAGCATCGCCACCACGCGTCCGCCCTCCTCCACGTACGCGGGCGCCAGGTTCAGCCAGTCCGGCAGGTCCATGAACGCGCGAGCGATGAGCACCTGCGCGCGCGGAATCCCTTCCGTCTCCGGCTTCCCTTCCGCCCGAGCGTGCAGCCCGCGAACGCCGACGAGGCCCAGGCTGGCGGCGGCGGCCTTGATGAACGCGATCTTCTTGCCCACCGTGTCCACCAGCGTCACGCCCATCTCCGGCAGCTCCAGCTTGAGCGGCAGCCCGGGGAAGCCCGCGCCCGCGCCCAGGTCCAGCAGCGACGTCGCGCCCTTCACCTCTGGCAGCACCGCGAGCGAGTCCAGGAAGTGCTTCTCCAGCACCTCCTCCGGCGCGGTGATGGCCGTGAGGTTCACCTTCGCGTTCCACTTCAGGAGCTCCGCCATCAGCCGCTGGAGCTTGGGGCCCACGTCCGGTCCAACGGTGATGCCCAACGCACTGCATCCGGATGCCAGCTGATCTACGAACCGCGCGTTATCCACAACACCTCCACCCCGAAGGGCCCTTCAAGTCCTTGGAATCACTCAGGAGAAATCCATCCCCAGAAATATCCACACGTTATCCACAGCCCTGTTCCCGATCACTTGACGGCCCCTGTCCCCGCTTGATCGCGACCAGGAGCAGGGACACCGCGGCAGGCGTCACGCCCGGAATCCGCCGAGCCTGCCCCACCGTCCCGGGCCGGTGCGCGGACAACTTCTCCACCGCCTCCGTACCCAGACCGCGCACGTCCGTGAAGCGGAACGTGTCCGGAATGCGCCAACGGTCGGACGCCTCCGCCTCGCGCGCCGCGGCCCGGGCGGCCTGGGCGATGTAGCCCTCGTACTTCACCTCCACCTCCACCTCCTCCGCGACCTCGGGGGCGAGCACCGGGAAGTCCTCGCGCTCTTGCGCCAGCTGCGCGTACGTCACCTCCGGCCGCTTGAGCCGCAGGGCCAGACCGGCGCGCTTGAGCCGCGCGACCTCCGCCGTCACCGCGTGGCCCCGAGCCTCCGCGCGCTCCAGGGCCTCCTTCGGCAACAGCCCCACGCGATGTCCGTGACGCGCGAGCCGAAGGTCCGCGTTGCCCTCGCGCAGCTTGAGCCGGTGTTCGGAGCGGCTGGTGAACATGCGGAACGGTTCATCCACGCCCTTGGTGACCAGGTCATCCACGAGCACCGCGCCGTGCGCCTCATCGCGTCCCACGACGAGCGCCGGTTCGCCCTTCACCTGGAGCGCCGCCTGGATGCCGGCCCACAGGCCCTGGAAGGCGGCCTCCTCGTAGCCGGAGGTGCCGTTGAGCTGGCCCGCGAAGAACAGGCCCGCGACGGTCTTCGTCTCCAGCGTGGGGTGCAGCTGCGTGGGCGGCGCGAAGTCGTACTCCACCGCGTAGCCGTAGCGGACCACCTCCACGCGGGACAGGCCCGGGATGGTGCGCAGGAACTCCAGCTGCACGTCCGCGGGCATGCTGGTGGACAGGCCCGCCGGGTACACGAGCGGCGACGTGGGCCCTTCCGGTTCCAGGAACACCTGGTGCCGTTCGCGAGCGGCGAAGCGCACCACCTTGTCCTCCAGCGACGGGCAGTACCGGGGCCCTCGCCCCACGATGTCCCCCTGGAACAGCGGCGAGCGGTGCAGGTTGTCGCGCAGCAGCCGGTGCGTCGCCTCCGTCGTCGCGGTGAGGCCGCACATCACCGAGGGCCGACGCGGGAACGGCAGGCCCTGCTCCAGCTGAGTGCGCCAGGAGAACGGCCGCACGCCCACGTCCCCCGACTGCGGCGTGACGGCGTCCCAGTCGATGCTGTCGCGGGACAGTCGCGCGGGCGTGCCCGTCTTGAAGCGGCCCAGCGTGAAGCCGAGCGCGTGCAGTGACTCCGACAGGCCGCGCGCGGCTTCGTCTCCCAGTCGGCCGCCGACCTCCTTCTGCTCGCCCACGTGCATGAGCGCGCGGAGGAAGGTGCCCGTGGTGAGGAGCACCGCGCGGGCCACCACCTGGGTGCCGTCCCCCAGCACCACGCCCTTCACCCTCCCCTCTTCCGCGACGACGGCCGAGACTTCGCCCTCGTGCACGGTGAGGTTCGGCTGGGTGAAGAGCACGGCCTGCATGCCGGCGGCGTAGGCGTCGCGGTCACAGAGGACGCGAGTGGCCTGCACGGCGGGGCCCTTGGAGGGATTGAGGACTTTGACGTGCGTGCCCGCGAGGTCCGCCGCGCGGCCCATCTGTCCACCGAGCGCATCCAGCTCGCGCACCAGGTGGCCCTTGGCGGTGCCACCCACGGCGGGGTTGCAGCTCATCACTGCGGCGCGCTCGCGCTTGAGCGTCACGCCCAGGGTGGACAGGCCCATGCGAGCACACGCGAGCGCCGCCTCGCAGCCCGCATGGCCCAGCCCCACCACGACGATGTCGTATCGGAGTTCCATCGCGTCCCGGGGGGTATCACGCCCCGGAGCGTCCGTGGCAAGCCGGGCATGGGGACACCGTCCACCCGGCTGGTTCCTCACCCGCCTGGGCGTGGCCCAAACACAGACATGGCTCGGCCAAGTTTGGGAGCACGCGAGGCGGGCAGTGGGAGGGGTAACAACGCCGCCCGCCTCGCGCGCACCAGTCATCGTGGATCCGTCAAGGACGCGCCTGACACACCGGTGGCGTCTCTGGCCCTTCGACGGCGATGGCATCCATGGGACCTTTCCCGCACGAGTCCCCCGGACCTCGTGCCTTCACATGGCGTCGCACACACGGGAGCCAGACCTACCCGTGCGGTGAGGGCGCATTGGGATTTCGGACTCGAACCAGCGAGGCCGGCGGACCTCCCGTGTGCGCGACGGGGAAGGGTATAGCGGGGGGGTCTGACATTCGCGGTTCCAGGCCCTTCACCAGGGCCCGGAACCGCTCGGCGTCAGCGGGTGGCCGGGGGGTTCGACCGGCTGGGGCAGTGCACGTTCTCCGGGCAGCGCCCGTCCGACTTGGGGACGCACGCGCCGCAGCACTCCATCTCGTCCGGGCGGCACGCCGGCACGCACGCGCCGCACTGCAACACGCCGCCGCAGCCGTCATCCGCGGTGCCGCACTTCAGTCCCAGCGTGGCGCACGTCGCGCGCTGGCAGACGCAGCGGTCATCCACGCAGGACTCGTTGGGTTTGCACCCGGGGCTGCAGGTGCTGATGGGGCCCGTAGGGTCCTTCTTCGGCTCGGCGGGCACGGGCGGGGCCACGCAGCGGCCATGGGTGCACGTGCCGGCCTGACAGTCGCCGCAGTCGATGAACCCGCCGCACCCATCCGGCGTCCGGCCACACGCCACCATCGCCTGCGAGCACGTGGCCGGCGCGCAGCCATCCGGCGCCACGTTGTCCCGCGACGCGCGCACGGTGCCGCCACCGCTTGGTGAGCACGCGCCCCACAGCCCCAATGCCAGACACAGTCCGGCCCACCGGCCCACGCTCCGCACCACTTCCATGTCATCCACTCCCTGGGCTCCCGTCTCGGGAGCCATGAACGGCCCCATCATGCGCACGCCCGAGACGGATGTCCGGGTCCATGACGGGGCAGGGGAGGGGAGGGCGCCTCAGCGCTGGATGAGCCCGCGAGCACCCTCGATGCGCTGCGCGGCGGTCCGAGCGTCCTCCTGCTTGCGAGGCGTGGGCACGTCCAGTCCACGCTGCGACGCGGGCCGGTTTTCGATGGCGGCCAGCCACCGCTGCACGCCCGGCAGCCCGTCCAGGGACACGCCCGCCCACTCGTGCGAGCGCACCCACGCCCAGTTCGCGATGTCCGCGATGCTGTAGTCGCCGGCCAGGTACTCATGGTCCTTCAGCCGACTCTCCAGCACCGTGTACAGGCGGCGCGTCTCGTTCTGGTACCGGTCGATGGCCGGCTGAATCTTCTCCGGGAAGTAGCGGAAGAAGACGTTGGCCTGCCCCTGCATGGGACCCACGCCGCCCATCTGGAACATCAGCCACTGGATGACCTGCGAGCGGCCCTTGGCGTCCGTGGGCATCAGCCGGCCCGTCTTCTCCGCCAGGTAGATGAGGATGGCGCCGGACTCGAAGACGGCGAAGTCGCCCTCCGCGCGGTCCACGATTGCGGGGATGCGTCCGTTGGGGTTGATGGCCAGGAACGCGGGCTGCTTCTGCACCCCGGTGGAGATGTCCAGCGCATGCACGGTGTACGGCAGCGCCAGCTCCTCCAGCGCCACGGAGACCTTGAAACCGTTCGGAGTGCCCCACGTGTACAGGTCGATCATGTCACCCTCGCTTCGCGTGTGAAGAGGTGCGCTCCGTCTAACGGCGGAAGCGCACCACGCGCACGTCGAAAGCGGGGGCATCCCCCAACGCCTCGCGCATCAGCTCCAGCGCGCGGTCCTCGTTGAAGCTCCCGGAGCCCGCGCCGATGATGGGGAACGCCACGGAGCGGAAGCCGTGCTCCCCGGCCCGCTCCAGCGCGTTTCGCACCGAGTCCTGGATGGACCGCGCGGACGCACGCCAGAGCATGTCGATGCCCGCGACGTGGATGATGCCCTTGAAGGGCAGGCGCCCCGGTCCGGTCACCACCGCCGAGCCCAGCGGCATGGGCCCCACGCGCGCGACCTCGCGGAACGGCGCCGTGCCACCCCGGCGCTTGATGGCCCCGGACACCCCCTGGGGCAACAGCAGCCACCAGGGGATGATGTTCCGGTTCCACGCGTTGACGATGGCGTCCACCGGCTGGTCCAGCAGGTCGCCTTCCACCAGTTGCACGGGCATGGGCGGACTCTAGCGCCCATGCCCAATGACAGACACGGACTTACGGAGCCGCGGGCGCCTTGGCCGGAGCCGGGGCCTGCTGCTTGGCGGCGTTCGCGAAGTCACCCGCGCGCACGAGGGTGGCCTTGCTGAAGTCCAGGTGCTTGGACAGGGCCTTGCGCACATCCTCGGCGGTCAGCTTCTGGAGCTTCGCCTCCAGGTCCGCGTCGAACTTCAGCGTGCGCCCCAGGTACAGGCCGTCGGTCAGCTGCTGCGCCAGGTTCCCATCCTGCGCCCGAGCGGACTGCCGGTACTCCAGGAGGCCCGCGCGCGCCTTGTCCAGCTCCTGCTGCGTGAAGCCCTTCTGCACGGCGCGGGTGATCTCCTCGCGCATCGCGGCCTCCAGCTTCTGGGCGTTCTGCGGCGCGTAGATGGCGTAGGTGAGGAACCAGCCCACGGTGTCCAGCTCCTGGGCGGACAGGCTGCTGCCCACGCCATAGGACAGGCCGTCCTGCTGACGCACGCGCGTGGCCAGCCGCGAGTTGAGGAAGCCACCGCCCAGCATGAAGTTGCCCATCGACATGCCGGGCCAGTCCGCGTCGTCGTCGCGAATCTGGAGCAGCTGTCCGGCGAGGAAGTACGCGTTGGCCTTGTCCGGCATCTCCAGCACGACGGACTTCGGAGCCACGTCCTGGAACGTGCGGGGCACGCGCACGTAGGGCGCCGGGCTCTTCCAGCCGTCGAGCAGGGGACCCACGAGCGAGGTGAGCTCCTTCGCGTCGAAGTCACCCACCACCGCGAGTTCTCCGCGCGAGGAGCCGTAGAACTGGCGGTGGAAGTCGCGCGCCTGCTCCAGCGTGACGGCCTTCGCGTCGGCCAGGCGCT
Source organism: Corallococcus sp. AB032C (assembly GCF_003668935.1). Classification (NCBI taxonomy): domain Bacteria; kingdom Pseudomonadati; phylum Myxococcota; class Myxococcia; order Myxococcales; family Myxococcaceae; genus Corallococcus; species Corallococcus sp. AB032C. Next base: position 14,464 of record NZ_RAWP01000053.1, read on the forward strand.
CATCCAGGGTGGGCACGTAGTACGGGTGGCCCTTGGGGTACTGGGAGCTGAGCAGGCGCCAGAACGCGATGCTGGCCTGGGGCTGAGGCTCGCTGCGCTGCGACTCCAGCGAGGCCAGCCGCTCCTGCTTGAGGAGCGCGAACTCCTTCGCGTCGAACGCGGGCTCGCGCAGCACCTCGGCCACCAGCTTGAGGACCTCCGGGAGGCTCGCGCGAGGGCACTCGATGGAGACGCTGGCGCCCATCGCGCCGCCGTCCACGCCCACGCGGGCCTTGAGCTTGTCGAGCGCGTCGTAGAGCTGCTGGCGGGTGTGCTTCGTGGTGCCGCGCATCAGCATGCCGCCGGCGTAGGCGGCGGCGGGCAGCTTGCCGTTCAAGGTCTCCGCGGTGCCCCAGTGCAGGTCCAGCGAGAGGTTGACCATCTCGCCGCGCGTCTTCTTGGGCAGCAGCGCGTACTTCACGCCGTTGGCCAGCTCGCCGCGCTGCACGCGAGACTCGATGTTGGCGGGGGAGGGGTCGAAGGCCTCGCCCTGGGCGACGGCGGCCTTGCCCTGGTAGCCGTCCACCATCTTCGCCACGTCCACCGCGGGCGGCAGCTCCGAGCGGTCCGGCTTCGGCGTGGGCACGAAGGTGCCCAGGGTGCGGTTGGAGCTCTTGAGGTACGCGGCGGCCACGCGGGTGACGTCCGCGGGAGTGACGGCCTCGATGCGGTCGCGGTGCAGGAAGAGCAGGCGCCAGTCGCCCACGGCGGCCCACTCGGACAGGAGGATGGCGGCGCGCTCGGAGTTGTTGAGGAGCAGCTCCGTCTGCTTCGCGAGGGCCGTCTTCGCGCGGTTCACCTCTTCGTCGGTGAAGGGCGTGCGGGAGTCCTCCTCCACGGTCTTGATCAACGCTTCACGCACGGGGGGCAGGGGCTGATCCTGGCGGGCCTCGGCGCGGAAGCCGATGACGCCCGGGTCGCGCAGCTGGAAGTTGAACGCACCCGCGCGCGAGGCCTTCTTCGTCTCCACGAGCGCCTTGTAGAGGCGGCCGGACGGCACGTCGCCCAGCACCTGGGTGAGCACGTCGATGGCGGCGAAGTCGGGGTGGGCGCCCTCGGGCACGTGGTAGACGCTGGAGATGAGCTGGTTGTCGCCCACGCGGCGCAGCGTCACTTCGCGCTCACCGTCCTGGGTGGGCTCCTCGGTGTACGTGACGGGCACGGGCTCCGCGGGCTTCTGCAGCTTGCCGAAGGTGGACTGCACGAGCGCCAGGGCCTTCTCCGGCTGGAAGAGCCCGGCGATGACGAGCGTCGCGTTGTCGGGGCGGTAGTAGCGCCGGTAGAAGGCCTGGAGCCGGTCGATGGGCACGTGCTCCAGGTCCGCCTTCGCGCCGATGGTGGCCTTGCCGTAGTTGTGCCAGCGGTACGCGGCGCTCATGGTGCGCTTGAAGAGGATGCCGCGCGGATCGTTCTCGCCGGACTCGAACTCGTTGCGGACCACGGTCATCTCACTGTCGAGGTCCTTTCGCGCGATGAAGCTGTGGACCATGCGGTCCGCTTCGAAGGCGAGCGCCCAGGACAGGTTGTCGTCCGACGCGGGCAGGGTCTCGTAGTAGTTGGTGCGATCCAACCAGGTGGTGCCGTTGGGACGCGCGCCGCGTTCGGTGAGGGCCTGGGGCACGTTGGGGGTGGTGGGCGTGCCCTTGAACATCAGGTGTTCGAGCAGGTGCGCCATGCCCGTCTCGCCGTAGCCCTCGTGCTTGCTGCCCACCAGGTAGGTGACGTTGACGGTGACGGTGGCCTTGGTGGGGTCCGGGAAGAGCAGGACGCGCAGGCCATTGGGCAGGCGGTATTCGGTGATGCCCTCCACGCTCGCGACGGGGGCCAGGGCGGCCGGCTTCGTCTGGGCGCGCGCGGTCGAGGAAGCAGCGGGTTTCGGAAGGGGAGCCGGGGCCCGGGCCCACACGGGCGGGGCCGCCACGAGCAGGACAGCCAGCAGGGCGAGCGGAGTACGACGCGTCATGCGGTTCTCGGGGTGCGAAGGAGTAGGCACGGGACTTCTAACCGCTCCACCGGGTCCTCCCATCCCGAGAAACCCAGGCCCACCCGGCAGGCGTCCACCCAGGGACACCCGTGGACCGTCCCAGGTCCTGTCCCGCGCTTCCAACCCCACAGGTCGTCATGTATCCTGGCGCGGATCCGATGTCAGGATGGGTTGGTAGGAGACTCGCGCGTCACCAGGGAGGGTACGGAATGGCGAAGGCGATGGGCGGGGACCTGATGCTGCAGATGCTGCAGGAGTTCCGCGAGATGCAGGAGGAGTCGGAGGTGCAGTACGCGCGAACCCAGAAGGCGCTGCGGGTGCTCCGCATGAAGTGCCGGGTCGTCTACAGGAAGACCCGGATCTTCGCGGATCAGGTGCGTGCCTTCTCCGAACAGGTCCGCGTCTTCTCGGAAGATGTGGATGGACTCCGCGAGAACATGGAGGAGTTCGCCACGCACGTCTCCGCGCTGGCGAAGGAGGTGGACGGCGTCAAACGCACCCAGACGAAGATGTTCGGTCAGATGGGTCGGATGCTGAATCACCTCGCGGATGCCCAGACCACGGACCGCAAGCGCATCGACGTCCTGGAAGTGCGCATGGACGGCCCAGGGGAGAACTGAGCCCTCCATGCGCCTCCTCACTCAGGCGTAGATGCCGCCAGGCGCCATCGCGGAGCCGGCGCCCAGGACCTCCTCCACCTCGCGGACCTCCTCGGACGTCAGCCGGAAGTCCCCCGCGTGGATGAAGCCATCCACCTGCTTCGTGCTGCGCGCCCCTACGATGGCGGCGGTGACGGCCGGATCCCGCAACGTCCAGGCAAGGGCCACCTCCGCTGGAGAACGCCCATGCCTCGCGCCCACTTCACGCATGCGCTCCACCAGCGACAGGTGATGCGACAGCTTCGGCTCCTGGAAGTCCGCGCTGCCGCGGCGCCAGTCGTCATCTGGCATTGCCAGGATGCGCTCGCGTGTCATCGCCCCGGTCAGCAGGCCGGACGCCATGGGTGAATACACAATCACCCCGATGCCCTGCTTCTGGCAGTAGGGCAGCAGTTCGTCCTCGATGTCCTGATGGATGAGCGAGTACCGCGGCTGCAACGACGTGACCGGAGCAATGCGCCGCGCCCGCTCCAGCTGCGAGACATTGAAGTTGGACACGCCCAACCAGCGCACCTTGCCCTGCCGTTGCAGCTCCGCCAGCGCCGTCCATCCCTCTTCAAGCTCCGCCCCGGCCTCCACCGGCCAGTGCACCTGATACAAATCAATGGCATCCACCTTCAGCCGGCGCAGGGACGCCTCACACTCCTTGCGCACCGAGTCCGCCTTCAACCTCCGGCTGACCTTGCCCTCGTCATCCCAGACCATCCCGCACTTGGTGAAGACATACGGCCGCTTGTCCCGGCCCTTCAGCGCCCGGGCCACCACGTCCTCGGAGTGCCCCAGCCCATACACCGCCGCCGTATCAATCCAGTTGATGCCCGAATCCAACGCGCGCTGGATGGCTTCAATGGACTGCGCGTCGTCCTGCGCGCCCCAGGCGAACGCCCAGCCGCCCCCTCCAATGGCCCACGCGCCGAACCCCAGCGCCGTGAGGTCCATGTCGGAATTGCCCAACCGTCGCTTCTGCATCCCGTGCCTCCCGGGGCCGGATGCCCCTGGTTCCCCTGGCTCCAAGAAGGACGGTGTGCACCGCGGCGGCCCTCGCCCGGGGCTGGATGCTGGCCCGCCCCCGGGCCGCCAGGATGGGCGGGCCCTGGCTCCCCGTCCGCCGTCCATCAATGCATCGCACGCAAGCGTCGTCGGACGCGCGCGTTGATGGTAGGCCACCAGATGGGGGAACGCCCCTCGGGTACTTGGGCACCAGGAGTCCTTCCGGATGAAACGCTTCTTCATTGGCGCGCTGGCCTTCATTGGAGCGCTGTCCATCCTCTTCGTGGTGGGTGTGGTGGGGCTGTTGATGCTCGCGGCGTCCAGCAAGCCAGGCGTGCCGTCCAACCTGGTGCTGGAGCTGGACCTGCAGCAACCGCTGCCGGAGTACACGCTGGACACGTCCCTGGCGGGCGCCTTCGGCGAGGAGCCCACGTCACTCCGGGACGTGGTGGAGGGCCTGGAGAAGGGCGCCACGGACCCCCGGGTGAAGTCGCTGGTGGTGCGAATCGGTCAGCCGGGCAGCTCGGCGCAGGTGCAGGAGCTGCGTGACGCGGTGAAGGCCTTCCGTGCGTCGGGCAAGCGGGCGGTGGCCTACGCGGACGGCTTCGGTGAGGCGGGCAACGGCACCGGCGCCTACTACCTCGCGAGCGCCTTCGACGCCGTCTACATCCAGCCCTCCGGCGACGTGGGGCTCACCGGACTGGTGATGGAGACGCCCTTCGCGCGCGACGCCTTCGCGAAGTTCGGCGTGAAGCCGGAGTTCGGCAAGCGCGCCGAGTTCAAGAACGCCGTCAACACCTTCACCGACGAGTCCTACGGCCCCCACCAGCGCGAGGCCACCGAGGCCTTCGGCGGCAGCCTCTTCCAGCAGGTGGTGAAGGGCGTGGCCGAGGGCCGCAAGCTGACCGAGGACGAGGTGCGCGCCCTCATCGACCGCGCGCCCTTCATGGGCCAGGCGGCCGTGGACGCGAAGCTGGTGGACGGGCTGCGCTACCGCGACGAAATCCACGACGAGCTGAAGAAGCAGGCCGGAGACGGCGCGGAGTTCCTCTACGTGGACAAATACCTGGAGCGCGCGGGCCGGCCGCACCAGACGGGCACCACCATCGCGCTCATCTACGGCGTGGGTGAGGTGCTGCGCGGCAAGAGCCAGTCCAACCCGCTCTCCGGCGGCCAGGTGATGGGCGGCGACACGGTGGCGGCGGCCTTCCGCAAGGCGGTGGAGGACCCGTCCGTGAAGGCCATCCTCTTCCGCGTGGACAGCCCGGGCGGCAGCTACTCCGCCAGCGACACCATCCGCCGGGAGGTGCAGCGCGCGCGCGAGGCGGGCAAGCCCGTCATCGTCTCCATGGGGACGTACGCGGCCAGCGGCGGCTACTTCGTGGCCATGGCCGGGGACAAGATCGTCGCCCAGCCGGGCACGCTGACGGGGAGCATCGGCGTGTACAACGGCAAGTTCGTCACGTCCGAGCTGTGGGCGAAGCTGGGCGTGAACTTCGACACCATCGCCTTCGGCAAGAACGCCACCTTCTCCAGCTCCGACCAGGAGTTCACCCCCGAGCAGCGCGCGCAGCTGGAGTCCGAGCTGGACACCATCTACCTGGACTTCACCAGCCGCGCCGCCCAGGCGCGGAACATGCCGCTGGAGAAGCTCCAAGCCGTCGCGAAGGGGCGCGTGTGGACGGGCGAGGACGCGCTGGAGCGCGGGCTGGTGGACGCGCTCGGCGGCTACCCGAAGGCGCTGGAGCTGGCCCGCGAGGCCGCGAAGCTGGAGAAGGACGCCCCGGTCCGCATCGTCGTCTTCCCGCGCCCCCGACCCACGGGCCAGGTGCTGTCGGAGCTCCTGGGCAAGCACGAGGCGGACAACAGCGATGACGAGGCCACCGGCCACGCCGCCATGTCGTCCCAGGTGCTGGAGCAGGTGCGGGCCGTGTACCGCGTGGGCGCGAAGCTGGGCCTCACCGGGCAGGGCGCGGAGGGACGCATGCTGTACGCGCCGCTTCCGGAGGTGCGCTGGTAGCTCAGACGTGCAGGGGGACCGGGACGCGGCCTTCGTTGGGCCGCACCGGCCGCCCGAAGATGCTGTGGTAGCGCAGGGCGTGTGACGCGCAGCGGTGGCGCCGCGGATCGAACACGAGACAGCTGGCCACCGGTCCGGCGTAGACGTGCAGCGTGATGCCCGGCGCGTTGCCGGCGACGCTCACGCGGTGGATGGAGGCGCCCGGGTCGCGGAAGTCCACGTGCCCTGCGCCCACCGGCCCCACGCGTACCGGCGCCCCCAGCCGCGCCAGGCCCGGCTGAGTTCCGCCCTCCAGCAGCGGGTAGTTCTCCAGAAGGAACTCGCCGCGCTGGATGCTGAACCAGCACTCCTGACCGTCATGGTCATGGATGGGCGAGGCCACGCCCGGCGACCAGCAGTTGACGATGATCTCCATGCCCTCGTCGCGGTGGACGAGGTTGCGCGTGTAGCGACCCGGTAGGAAGTGCAGGTAGGGCTTGAGGCTGGAGGGCTCCAGGTGCAGCCCCGCCATCCGCGCGTCCACCCCCGCGAGTCCCCCGGGAGCGGCGCGGCGCGCGCGGAGCATCCGCACGAATTCTCTCAGGCACGCGTCAGCCATGCGTACAGGCTAGGAACGTCTGCGACATCCGGCCACCCTCGGGTCCGCCAATGAACGTCCGCTTTGTCGTCCCCCCCTCAAGGATTGAGGCGGGGTTCGTTGAAGGACGGTGAAACCGCGGGGAGACGTGGCCGAACGGCACCTTCTGGGTCCGAGCAGGCAACCAACGCCTGGCTGCAGCTCGCCTCCTCCGGTTTAGCTGTAATTTTACACCATCCTGACGTACAGGAGCAGGAGTGGTGGGCAGGTCGTCCCGGCCGGAGCACGCAGGGGGGCCGGAGGAGAACGAGATGAAGAAGCGCCTGGGGGACATCCTGCTCGCGCGGGGTGTGGTGGATGCATTGCAGTTGCAGTCGGCGCTGGCGTACCAGCGCAAGTGGGGCGTGGCGTTGGGGCAGGTGGTGGTGGACCAGCGCTTCTGCACGGCGGAGGCGGTGCTGTCCGCGCTGGCGGCCCAGTCCGGCGTGGAGTCGGTGGACCTGGACGCCTGCCCGCTGGACGCGTCGCTCGCGAGGCTGATTCCGTGCAAGGTGGCGGAGGCCCACCGCGTGGTGCCGCTGCGGCTGGAAGGGCAGGGGCTCCGGGAGGTGCTGGTGGTGGCCCTGGCCGCGCCGGCGAGCCTGTCCACGCTGGACGTGGTGAAGAGCGTGTCCGGCAAGGCGCGAGTGGTACCCCGGCTGGCCACGGACGAGGCGCTGGGACGGGCCATCGGGCGGATGTACCGGGGTGAGCCGGCGACGCCGCGGCGCCGTCCCGGGATGGAGAGCTTCACCCTGCCGGAATGGGAGGAGTCCATGCCCCTGGTGGTGGGCCAGTCCCTGGCGGAGCTGACGGACATGCTGGCGCCGGAGCCCGTCCGCGAACCCGTGCGGCAGGCGGACAGCGCGAACCTGCCCATGCTGGCGCCGCTGGAGCTCCCCTGGGCACCCGTGCCGAAGCCGCGCGTAACGGAGCGCGAGCAGGTGCTCGTGTACGGCTGGGGCGCGGACGCGGCGGCGGGCCTGGTGCAGGTGCTGAGCGGGGCGGGCTTCACGGTGAAGGTGGCGAGCACGGGGGAGGTGTGCGCCGCGACCGAGGCGCAGGTGGTGGTGGCGCCGCTGCCCGCGATGGAGGTGCTGGCGCAGCGGCTGCGCGCGCAGGTGCTGGTGGCGGGCAAGGCGCCGGAGCGGGACCTGCCCCGCGCGCAGGCCGTCCATGCGCGAGGCTTCGTGGCGGCGCCGGTGGATCCGGACCTGCTGCTGCGCTCCGTGCGGCGGCTGTCTCGCGCCTCCGACGAAGCGCGCCTCAAGCACGCGAGCTGAAGCCGCGGCTTCAGGGCACCGCGACGAGCCGGGGCATCTCCTCCGGCGCGTCGGGGAGCCACAGCGAGCCCAGCTCCAGGGGGACGGAAGCAAAGGGCTCCGCGCGCACCATGGCGTCGTCCTCGTGGCTCGCGGTGAGGAGCCAGCCGCGCTTGAGGCGCTGGTAGACCTCCAGCGTGCGCGCGACGGGGTCCACCAGCCAGACGTAGGACACGCCGGCCCGCGCATACAGGGGCAGCTTGCGGGCCCGGTCCAGCGCGGTGGTGGCGGGGGTCAGCACTTCGCAGACCCAATCCGGCACCAGGGTGAAGAAGGCGGCGCCGGGCTCCGGCGGAGCGGCCACGCGCTCACGGCGCCAGGCGGCCAGGTCGGGCACGAGGATGTCCTCACCCAGGTGCAGCTCCGGCGCGCGCAGGAGGCACCAGCGGCCGTTGCCGCCACGGCGCGTATCCAGCCGCTCTCCCAGCTCCACGCCCATCATGAAGGCCGCGCGAGCGGGCGCCACGGAGAGGCGGGGCGAGGCCACCAGCTCGCCATCGAGGATTTCCCCAACCCAGCCCGACGGAAGCGCCGAGAGCAGGGAGTGGGAGGTGGGTTGAAGGTGCTGAAGTGCCGTCATGAATCCTCGGGGAGCGCCGGTGAACGCGAGGCATTCTAGGGAGGGGTCTGACATGCGGACCGCCACCCGCGAAGGCGCTACTTCCCGATGCAGAAGCGATGGAAAAGGGTGTCCAGAAGCGCTTCGGAAACGCTGGTTCCGGACACCTCGCCCAGGGCCTCCAGCGCGAGCCCCACCTCGCCGGAGAGGACCTCCAGGGTGGACACGCGTGACGCCGCTTCGGCGCGGCCCAGCGCCTCGGCGGTGCGACGCAGGGCGTCCGCGTGACGCTCTGAAACGAGCGCTACCGCGGAGGGAGTGCCACCGCCCCACAGCCGCGTGAGCACGGAGGTCCGGAGCGCCTCCACGCCTTCGCCCGTGAGGCCGCTGACGCGCGGCGGGGCAGGGGAGGGGAGGGCGGCGGCGCCGTGTTCCTCCCGAGCCCCCGGCATCACGTCGCACTTGCCGGTGACGGAGAGCACGGGCGTGGCGCCAGCCTCGCGCGTCCACGACGAGGCCTCGTCCACCGAAGTCCCCGGAGGCAGCACGAGCACGGCCAGGTCCACGGCCGCGAGCAGCTCCCGCGTGCGCGCGATACCCAGGGCCTCCACGCGTCCGGGCGCCTCGCGCAGGCCGGCGGTGTCGTAGAGGGTGACGCCCAGGCCGTCCCACTCGACGCGGGCCTCCAGCGCGTCGCGGGTGGTGCCGGGCTCGTCATCCACCAGCGCGCGGGCCTCGCCCACCAGCCGGTTGAACAGCGTGGACTTGCCCGCGTTCACCGGCCCGTACAGCGCCACGCGAGCGCCCTGGCGCACCAGCCGTCCACGGCCCACCTCCGCGCGCAGCGCCTCGGCGGCGGAGCGCAGCGCGGTGACGCGAGGACCGGATTCCGCGTCCGCGCCCTCCGCCTCGTCAGGGAAGTTGAGGACGCCTTCCAGGTCCGCGTGCAGCTCGCGCAGCGGCGTCTCCAGCGCGCGGATCCGCTCGGCCAACGCACCGGACAGACCGGCCGCCGCGGCGCGCACGGCCGCCTCCGAATCCGCGGCCACCAGGTCCGCGACCGCCTCCGCGCGGGTCAGGTCGATGCGGCCATTCAGGAACGCGCGCCGGGTGAACTCACCGGGAAGCGCCGGACGCACGCGCTCATCCTCCAGCGCCCGCGCGAGCAGCAGCCGCAACAGTCGCGGACTGCCATGCGCCTGCAGCTCCACCACGTCCTCGCCCGTGAAGGACCGGGGCGCCTGGAAGTAGAGGAACAGTCCCTCATCCAGCACCGCGCCCGCCGCATCCACGAACGACGCCAGGTACGCATGGCGCGGCGTGGGAGACGCGGGGACACCGGGCGCGAGCCTCCGCCCCACCTCCAGCGCGGCCGGTCCGGACACGCGGAGGATGCCCACGGCCCCCGCGGCGGGCGCGGTGGCGAGCGCGACGATGGTGGCGGAGTCAGACGTCATGGAGGGGCAGGGGAGCACCGGCGGACGGGCGCGCACGCATGACTCCCACCCCCGAGTCCCTACCGGACGCCCTGCGGCGGAGTGGAGCCGCGAGCGGCGCGCTCCACGACGTCGCGGTGCTCCTCGATGTACTTCTCCACCTCGGCGTCGTCGACCGCCAGGTCGCGCAGCACGCCCGGGTAGACGAAGCGGAACGCCGGGGACTCCTCGTCCCCTCGCAGGCGGAAGCTCATCTTCAGCACCGCCGCGCCGTACAGCTTGTCCTTCAAACCCTTCGACTTACCCATTCGCTCCTCTCGCGCCCGCCAGCGGCCCCGAAGCGGGCACACCTGCTCAGGCGTCGACGTCGTCCTCGTCGTCGTCCGGCAGCAGGCTCCGCTTGGGCATCGGGGCGGGCTTCGCCGGGGTGAACACCACGCGCCGGTTGCGGCCTTCGCCTTCCGCCGCCACCTTCACGCCACCCACTCCTTCTACTGCCTTCAGGACGCGCGCGCGGTCCTCAGTCTTCATCGCGGCGAACGCATAGAAGCGCCCCAGGCTGGCGGACTTCTCCGCGAGCTTGCGGACGGCCTCCCGGAACGCCGGATCCTCTTCGACCTGCAGCGTGCGCTCGTCCGCCTCCGCGCTCTTCGCGGGGGCCTGCGCGGGCTTCGCGGCCTGCTGCGCCGGCTGCCCACCCCGAGCGTTGCGCTGCTGCGGCTGCGCGGCCGGAGCGGGCGCCGCGGCCCGGGCTGGCGGCTGCGCGGGAGAGGCGGCAGCCGCCTGCGCCACGGACGTGACCGGAGCGGCAGCGGCGGCCTGCTGCTGTGCCGCCGCGTCACGGCGCGGCCGGGGCTCCGGGTGTGCACCCGCGCCCAGCATCACCCAGCGGCGCTCCACGCCGGGGCGGTGGAGCATCTTGTTGAGCAGGAACTGGAGCGAATCCAGCACCTGGCTGCGCTTGCCCGGCTCCACGCCCGGAGGCGCGCCGGACTCGAAGTGGAGCGCCACGGACAGGCTGCCGTCGGTGGCGTCCTGCAGGTCCAGCCGCGCCGGGAACCCCATCAGCCCGAGGATGTCCGTGAGCAGCTTCTCCACCCGGGGACGGAAGTCCCCGCCGCCCGCCACGACCTGTGCCCCGCTCACTTGCGTTTGCCTCCCCCGGCGGTGATGACCGCCGGCGTCCCGCCGCCCGTCTGGTTCTTCTTGTTGCGGTCCAGCCACTTGCGCAGGCCCCACTGCTGGCCGATGGAGAGCACGTTGTTCGTGAAGATGTAGAGCGACAGGCCCGCCGGGTACTGGAGCAGCGTGAAGGTGAAGATGACGGGCATCACCCAGGTCATCATCCGCGCCTGCGCCGCGTCCATCATCTGCGGCTGCATCTTCTGCGTAATGATCATCGACACGCCCAGCGCCAGCGGCAGGATGTACGTCGGATCCTTGTAGGTGAGGTCGCGCCAGATGGGGCCGAAGAAGGGCTCGCCGTAGATTTCGAAGCTGTTGCGCAGCGACGTGAACAGGGCAATCCACACCGGCATCTGGATGAGCAGCGGCAGACAGCCGCCCAGGGGGTTCACCTTCGCCTCCTGGTACAGCTTCATGATCTCCATGTTCTGGCGCTCTTTGTCGTCCGCGAACTTCTTGCGGATCTCCTCCATCTTCGGCTGGAGCACCTTCACCGCCTCCATGCTGACCATGGAGCGGTAGGTGAGCGGCAGCAGCACCAGCTTCACCACCACGGTGAGCAGGATGATGGCGACGCCCCAGTTCCCCACGATGCCGTGGAAGAACTTCATGACGGCCAGGAGGATCTTGCAGACCACCGCCCAGATGCCGAAGTCGACCGTGTCCTCCATCATGGGGTGGAAGGCCGCGGTGGACAGGCCGGCCACCGAGCGCAGCTCCGCGCCGGGCACCAGGCGCAGCAGGTCCGGATCCTTGGGGCCCGCGTAGCCGCCGAAGCGGAACGTGGCCACCTGGCCGGGGGCCACGTTGAGCGGGAAGCCCGCGGACACCTCGCGCGCGGTGGGCGTGGCGGTCAGCGTGCAGTGGCCGTTGAGCGCGCCGTCCAGCGGGTAGAGCGCGGCCAGGAAGTACTGCTGGTTGATGCCGAAGAAGGAGATGGGTCCCTTCGTCTCCTCGGGCGGCTTGTCGCCCGGGGACAGGTTGTGGAGCTTGTCCTCCACCCAGCACGCGGAGCGGCTCAGGTTGCCCACGCCGCCGAAGAAGGACGGCGCGTGCTCGAACTCCGGATCGATGGCGCGGCCGTAGTGCACCTTGAGCTCACCCGCCTGTGCCTGGGCGGAGGTGTTGCGCACCTGGAGGGTGTAGGTGAACTCGAAGCCCTCGCGAGGCCACAGCACCGTCTTCGTCACCTCCCACGGACCCTGGCGGCCGGTGAACACCACGCTGCCGCCGTTGTCGGTGGGGCCCTCCTGCACGGCGTAGCGGGTGTTCGCCGCCAACGGCGCGCCGCCTTCAATCGTCACCGCGAGCGGCAGGGGCTGGCCGGGCACGGGGTGCGCCACGTTCATCTGCGGCGGCGGGGGGATGTCCTTGCCGAAGAGCTTCTCGAAGCCCTCCTTGACGGTGAGCGACTGCTGCTCGCGCATCTTCGTGCCCTGGAGCACGGCGGAGGTGAGGCCGGCGCCCTCCGAGGAGAAGGTGTACTTCACCTCCGGACGGGCGAACTCCGCGGTGCGCGCGGGGGGCGGCGGGGCCTCCGCGTGGGTGCCCGCGTCCTCGCCTCCCACACCCGGCGGTGGCACGGCGGCCATGCCCGGGGTGCCGGCGTCCAGCGTGGAGGCGACTTCGACGCCCGCGTCCGTCCCCTCCGCGCCCGGGGGCGGCCCCTTGGGGGCGAAGAAGAAGGTGTAGGCGGCGGTGGCGGCGAAGGAGAGGGCGAGCGCCAGGAGCAGCCGCTTCTGCGAATCGTTGGACTGGGGCGACAGCGGGTCGTTCGTCATGGAGTTCCCTATGCCCCGGCGGCACGGCGCCGGAGGGCGGGCGGAAGCAAACCGTCAGGGGACGGGATCGAATCCACCGGGGTGGAATGGCTGGCAGCGCAGCAGGCGCCAGACGGTGAGGGCGCTGCCCTTGAACCCGCCGTGCTTCTCCAGCGCCTGCATGGCGTAGGTGGAGCACGAGGGATGGAACCGACACGCCTTCGGCAGCAGCGGCCCCAGGAACCGCCGGTAGAAGCGGATGGGCAGGGCGATGACGAAGGCGAGTGGACTCATGGGGCGGGCTCTTTAGGAGGCACGCGCGGTGCCGGAAAGAGCCGTTGCAGCTTACGGGTGACGCCGTCGAACGCACGGGAAACTTGCGCGAAGGAGGCTTCCTTCGCCGAGGAGCGGACGACCAGGACTACGTCGAGACCGGGGGGCCATTGCCCGCGGTGCTTGCGGAACAGCTCGCGGAGCACTCTGCGCAGGCGTGCGCGCACCACCGCGTTGCCCACCTTGCTGGAAACGGTGAGACCTACGCGGGAGTGCGCCCGGGAATTGCGTTGAACGAGCGCCAGGAGGCAGTCGGACGGAACCTTCTGACCGCCCTCCTGGACTTCAAGAAACTCACGCCGCTGGAGCAGGCGAAAGGCCTTGGGGAAGCGCTCGTCGGTTGCCTGAGGCACCCGCGGCGCCGCTCCCTCGGCCATCGTCCGTGCGTCCAGTTACTTCTTGAACGACGACACCACCAGGCGCTTACGGCCCTTGGCGCGGCGGCGCTTGAGGACATCCCGGCCGCCCTTGGTGGCGTTCCGCTTACGGAACCCGTGGGCGCGGTTGCGCCGGATCTTCGACGGCTGGTACGTGCGCTTGGACACAACGACTCCTGTAGAGCTGAAGGCAGCGCCTGAATCACCGGCGCGACCCGTACAGTGGAAAGGGGGCGTCCGTAACCCTAATTCTTGGACAAGTCAATCAAGGATCACCTGCGCCGACCGTACAGCCCTGCGCCGGGTGGACCGGGCGATCATGTAGGAAAAGGGGGCAGGGAGCAAGGAAGAGGGCTTGGCTGAAGGACCCTGGGTCCGGCGTAGGGCGGGCCCGATCCAGGTCCTTCGCTGTTGACCCACGAGTGGTTGGCCGGTTGAACGGGCGTGGCCATGCGCCTCCCTGCCTGCATCCTGCTTTTGCTCCTAGCCTCGGCGTGCGCTCCCTCAACGCCCCTGAAGGCCCGCACGACCTCTTCCTTGAGAGTCGCCAACCTCCATAGGGCGTCAAAACTGCCCTGGAGTGATGAGGGACGATGCGTCGTCCAGGAGGCTTCTTCGCCTTGGTCCGTGGTGGTGGAGCGCTGCTTCGGAGCGCTGGACCATCACCGGATCCGGTTTCACGATCCGACGGGACGTTGCACGGTCGCCTCCGCTGGAGCTGCAACCCTGGGCCTTGGAGTTTGTGTCCTTGTCGCTCCTGAAATCGTCATGGGCGCAGTCATCATCACAGGGGTTGTCGTGGTGGGGGTCGCCATCAAAGAGGGACTGGACGCGTACGAGTTCCGCCAGCTCTATCCCGAGGAAGCTGGGGCCATGCGAGGAACGCAGGCCGTTCCCCGGGAGACCGTGGCGAAACGGAAGCCCAAGCTTGAACCCGACCCTGTCGGGAAGGACTGGCAGCCCCCGATACCTCCCGACGCCTTGGACCGGACGCGCCATCCCAGGTGCGAGCCCATTCCGGTCAAGCACCGGGGAGGAGACGACGCGCACAACCGGTGTGCCGACAGGATTCCACCGAATCGCTACCCCGGCCATGACGTGCTCGTGAACGGCAAGCACTTCGATGCGTTGCAATTCGGTGTGCGCGTGCTGTGGGAAATCAAGACCGACCAGTTCGACACGTACAGCGACTTCCTTCAAGCGCAGGTGGTCAGGGACCAGGTGGCCGAGCTGCTGGAGGAGCGAGACATCGCGGGGGCATGTGGCTACGCCTTCGTGGTGGGCGTGAGCAGCGAGGCGCATAAAGCCGCGCTGAAGGAGATTGCCGACGAGTTGGATATCGTCGTCACGGGGTGCGGACGATGACGACGCGCGACCGCCTCATCCTGAATGTCCATGCGCCGGCTCTAACGATGGACGACGGCCGTACGCTCGCTGTCGTTGAAGGCATGGAACGGGCGATGCCCGGCATGCGTCTGGCGTGGGAGATATCCAAGGAAGGAAAGCCCGTCGCGCTATCTCAGCGAGACGCGTGGCTCGCGGCCTCAGCAGCGCGAGGAGAGTTTCCACTCATCTGCAACGGAGACGAGGACTACCCCGTGACGATTTCCGGACTGCGCAGATCCGCCAGTTCGAGTCCGGGCAGACAACCTCAACTCCAGGTCCATGCGAAGCTGCCTCAGGACACAGCCGGCATCGCGGCGGCAGCGGATGTGCTGGAGCACGTCGCGGAGGGTATCCGCGCATATTGGGGGCTCCTGGCGCCGTCATCCGTGATGCAGGTCATCGCGGATCAAACAGGTCCGAAGCGACATGGACCTGAAAGGCCACCTCTCGGCCTGCCCGCCCTCAAGCTCCCAGAAGCGATTTCCGCTCCAGAGATTCCACGCCACCTGGGTTGGCTGAACTACTGGTCTGCCTCAGCCGCGATGGCCATCGGGTTCCCGGACCCTTCGCGTGACGCCGAGTTGCTGTCACGTGCCCGGCGCACGGCTACTGGCGGGTGGGTGGTCCGGCTCACGGATGCTCCGCTCGACCTGGGAAACCGCGCGCACCTGGCAGCACTTCTGTGGGCCTACGAGCGTTTTCCGGAGATCGGCGGACAGTCAGTGCCTTGATCGCACTCCCAATCCGCGTGTCAGACCTCCATGGCATACCCAAGGCGTAGGAACGAGAGACCGACTTCGTGCCATGCCTTCCGCTGGATTTTTTGGGTGCCAAAATGTCCTCCCCAACATCGCCTTCACCAAGAATCCCTGATGAGCGGCTCATGCTCCTATCGAAGGCGCTCGCGCTGCTGCCCCATGTCAAGCCGCGCCTCGCAAAGCAAACCCTCGAGCATTTCGAAAACGACTTCTTCAACGAGTACTACGACGCCTCCAAACGGAATGGAGCATGGGCGCAATCCTACGTTCGAGCGGACGGCACACCTATTCCCAAGCCTTCTGATCCACGCCGTCGAGAACCCAGTCCTGGGATGTTCATCACGCCTTCGGACCTGTACGAATGCTCCAAGGGCTTCGGGAACAATCGTGTGACTCCCACAGGTGCGTCCCTGCTCATCCGAATGTATGAAGCGGGACTCTTCGAGCTGCGCAAGAAAAAGGCGGGCCTCGGCGACCCCGTAGAGCTCCGGGCGTATGCCAATTCTCTTCCGGAGATCCTCGAAGCAATGCGCAAGGATGAAGAGGCCCGGCAGGCACGTGCCCTCTTGATCGATCAGCCAGAACGCATCACCGAGCAGGACTTCACATACAGCCTGCTCAACAGCGTATTCATCCGCCACCATGGTTTACAGGGCGGATCCATCCAAATGAGGATTGGGGGCCTGCTCGTGACCAAGAGCGTGTTCATCTATTGGAGTAACTCTGGGAAGAGTCACGACTCCGATGTCATCTTCTCGTGGGTTTCTGCTGATGGAACGGCCCAGAAGATTCAGAAGGAAAGCCTGTACGCCAACAATCGCCACAATGACCCTGACCGCAACTGGGGCCTGGGGCGGGAATGAGCCGACGCGTGCGGAGGCCGCAAGGGCCCTTCAGAACAACCGGCGCGGCACCCCGGATGTTTCGAACAGGAAGTCCCGGAACGCGGTGACACGCTGACGCAGGCCCGCCAGGTCCACGCCCACCAGCGCACCCCGCCACTTGCGGACCTGTCCAGCCACGATGACGGTGTCCACGTTGCTCTGCTCCAGGAGCGTCACCACGGCGCCCAGTGCGTTGTTGAGCGGGGCCACGTTGAGCGCGTCCGTCCTCAAGAGAATCAGGTCCGCTTCCTTGCCCGGCGTGAGCGTGCCCACCCGCTTCGACAAGTGCGCTACCCTCGCGCCCTCCACCGTGGCGAAGCGCAGGACGTCGCGGCAGGTGAGCATGGGCGGCAGGTCCTTCTCTCCGCGCAGGGCCCGCTCGTTCACCAGCGCTCGCTGCAGCGTGTAGACCGTCCGCATCTGCGTGAAGAAGTCCGCGGTCATCGTGCACTCCACATCCACGCTGAGCGACGGCTGGAGCCCGAAGGCCAGCACCTTCTCCAGCGGGGGCATCCCGTGCCGCATCGTCATCTCGATGGGCGCCGCGATGGAGATCCCTCCCTCTGTGTCCTTCATCCACTTCCACGGCGCATCTCCTTCCAGGCCGGAGACGTGGATGTATTCATTGTCCTCGCCCAGAAGCCCTTCACGGCCCAGTTCTTCCAGGACGGCGCCATGTCCCCGGCGGCCCACCACGTGCGTCACGATGAGCACGTCCACCTCGCGCGCCAGCGCCCAGGTGTCCCGGAAGCCCGGCGTGAACCAGCGTCACCAGCGCGTGCTCACCGGACGCGAAGTGCTGTTGCTTCAGCCGGGGCAGGTCCTTCGGGTACGCGGTTGCCCTTCTTGCCCGTGCCGAACGCGAACACCGCCCGCCGCCCGGCGTCCTTCAAAGCCTGCACCAGCGCGTCCGAGTGCTCCGGCGTGTGGATCACCTGCGACGTGTCCACCACCGTGGTGACGCCTGCGTCCAGTTGGCTGAGCGCTCCCAGCAGCACGGAGGCATACACGTCCTCCGAACGGTACGCGGGCGCCAGCTTGCCGATGATCTCCTCGAAGTAGTTCCGCTCCCCGGGCGCGCGGCCGTCATCCGTCACCAGCCCTTCCGCCAGTGCGCCTCGCAGCGCCGTCTCGAACTGGTGGTGGTGCGTGTCGATGACGCCCGGCATCACGATGCAGTCCGCCGCGTCGATGACCGCCGCGTCCGGCGCCTTCACGTCCGGCCCCACCTCCACGATGCGCCGCCCCTCCACCAGCACGTCCGCGCGGGCGAAGTCCCCCACCGCCGGGGACATGCTCATCACCACGCCGCCCTTCACCAGGTAGCGGCGGTCCGCCTTCCCCGTGTCCGAAGGCAGCACTTCGCGAGCAGGCACCGTCCCCCGTCGAAGACATCCCGAGCCCAGCAGCAGGGCCCCCGCGAACAGCGCTCTCCTGCGCGTCAGCCCCACTCCACGATGCGCCTCACACATCCCGCCGATCCCAGTCATCGAGGGTCCCCACCCATGATGCCGGGAGTAGGGGAGAGCCACGGAGGGACCTTCGCCATCCGTCCAGCGGCAGACTCCGCTATCCGGAAACCGCGAGCGGGTGGTTCCAGTAGAGCGCGTGAATGCGTTCGACCTCCGCGTGGAAGTCGAACTGGAAGCCACCCGTCACTCGGAGGACCTGGGCCTCCAGGTGGGTCTTCCGCGTGAAGGTGATGCCCCGGAGTCTCAGCGCCTCCTCCAGTTCCGTCCTTGTCGTCGACGGCTCCAAGAACCAGCCTGTGAGCTCCAGGCTGGTGAAGACCCCCACGCCGTCGTCGATCTCCAGGCAGATGAGCCGACCGTGCTCCAGGTATAGCTGCACGGCGCCGTAGAACCAGAGGACGGCGCTAGCGTCCCTCGATATGGACATCACCTCCTCGGGGACTCCCAGCAGGTCCACCAGTTCATCGGAGGTCATCGAGGGCCGCAACGGCTCCAGGCTCCCGACCTTCAGGGCGCGCACGAAGTCGATGGCCACGTGACGTCCCCGACGAACATCCTCGAACGCGGTCACCTCCGGATGCCTGCGCCGGACCTGCTCCAGAGCCTCCGTCTCCGCGGTGAAGCCTTCGGGAGGAAGTCCCTGAAGGGGCAACTCCTTCGGCATGGGGCCGAGGTAGTCCTCGTACAAGGAGAGCTCGTACGACGCAGGCTCCCCAGGTGGATCGTACCGGCGGAGCAGGAACGTCCGTCCCTCCCCGGTGGTCGCGAACACAGTCCTGCGCTCGGTGATGGCCATGCGTTCATGTCCAAGGTAGCGGGTGGGACCCGGACGTCCACCCGCGGACATGCTGACATGCCACGGTGGATCCGTTCAGGTGGCTCCACGGCACACCTCGCACAACCCACCGGAACGGCTCGCGCCGGAGGAGAAAATGCGGATCCACCGGGAGTGATCATCCCCACTCGCCAGGGCGTCCCGCTGATCCGTGCTACAGGCCGGTTCCTTGATCAGCCGGAGAGCGGGTGTTAGCACCGCCGGACGCCCGCGGGTTCCCTCGTTCCGCGCCGTCCCTGAGCCTCCAAGTGAACGCCCTCGCCCAAGCCCCTTCGCCTTCGCTTCCCAGTGCCGGCGTCATCTGGACCCGCACGCTGGAAGCCATCCGTCAGGAGGGGCTGCACTACGCCCTCACCTGGCTGGAGCGGATGCGCCCCATGGAGGTGCGCGAGAACGCCCTGGTCCTGGGCGTGCCCGACCGCTTCTTCCGCGACTGGGTGGATGACCACTACCGCTCCATGCTGGAGACGCACCTGGCCCGGCTGGAGCCGTCCCTGGGCCGCGTCGCCTACGAGGTCGTCGTCGGCCTCCCGCAGTCCGCGGACCTGCCGCCCACGCCCACCGTCAAGGTGAACTCGCTGCGGCCCGCGCGGCTCAACCCGCGCTTCACCTTCGACACCTACGTCGTCGCGGACAGCAACCAACTCCCCGCCGCCGCCGCGCAGGCCGTGGCCCACCGGCCGGGCCACAACTACAACCCGCTCTACATCTACGGCGGCACCGGCCTGGGCAAGACACACCTGCTCCAGGCAGTGGGCAATCACATCTGGGAGAAGGACCCCACCCAGCGCATCGTCTATCTCTCCAGCGAGCAGTTCACGAACGAGTACGTGGAGAGCGTGCGGGAGCACCGCATGACGGACTTCCGCCGGAAGTTCCGCGAAGAGTGCGACGTGCTGCTCATCGACGACATCCAGTTCCTGGGCAAGCGCGAGGAGACGCAGAAGGAGTTCTTCTACACCTTCGAGACGCTCTTCGGCCTCAACAAGGCCATCGTGCTCACCAGCGACATGGTGCCCGCGGAAGTGCCCGGCATGGAGGACCGCCTGCGCAGCCGCTTCGCCATGGGCCTGATGGCGGACATCCGCGAGCCCTCCTACGAGACGCGCGTCGCCATCCTCCAGAAGAAGGCGGCGCAGGAGGGCCTCGACCTGCCGGACCCCGTGGCGCACTTCATCGCGAAGCACGTGCAGAAGAACGTGCGTGAGCTGGAAGGCGCGCTCGTGAAGCTGTCCGCGATGCACAGCCTCACCAAGCAGCCGGTGACGGAGGAGTTCGCGTCCCAGGTGCTGCGCGACATCCTGCCCGCGCAGCGCGCCGTGGACGTGGACGCCATCCAGCGCGAGGTGGCCCGCTTCTACAAGGTGACGGTCGAGGCGCTGAAGGAGGATCGGCGCCACAAGGCGCTCGCGCACGCGCGCCAGGTGGCCATGTACCTGAGCCGCAAGCTGACGAAGAGCTCCTTCCCGGAGATCGCCTCGCGCTTCAACAAGGACCACTCCACCGTCATCTCCGCCGTGCGCAAGGTCGAAGGCCTGCGGGAGACGGACGCGGCCGTGCACCGCGACCTGTCGGAGCTGGAGACGAAGCTCGGCGGCATGTAGCCGTCTCAGGGTGCGGCCGGCTGTGACGGGGCGGACACCTCCTCGAGCGTCCTGCCGCTCTCCTGGTCGCTGAGCTCCGCCGAGACATCCCCCAACGAGAGGATGCCCACCAACCGCTTCTCCCGGTTCAACACCAGGATGCGGCGGATCTGCGAAGCCCTCATCTTCTGGGCCGCCTGGGTGAGGTCATCGTCGTCGTAGACGAACTCCACGCCCCGGGTCATCGCCTGGGCCACCTGGGTGCGCTCGGCGTCCAGTCCCTGCGCGACCGCGCGGATGACGATGTCCCGGTCCGTGACGATGCCCACCAGCTGGTCGCCGTCACACACGGGGATGGGGCCCACGTTCAGCAGGCGCATCTTCTCCGCGGCGACCCTCAGGGAATCAGACGGGCGGACGACCTCCACGTCGGATGTCATCACGTCGCTCACTCGTTGCGTTGCCATGGCGTCTCTCCTGTGGGGTTCCTCCTTCAGCGTGGGCACCGGCCTATCCGCTGGCATGCGATGCCTTCGCGGGTGTCTGTCCATTTCCCCGGGCTTCAGGCAGGCTGCGGCTTCGTGGGCCCTCCGGGGTCCGCGCATCGGGACGCCCGGCCGGAGGCGCTCCCCCTTACGCGTTGCTTCCGACATGCCCTCCATCCCCTGGTTGCGTACCTCCGGCCCTGCTGTCGCCGTGCGGTGTCTGTCTTTGCTGTCCCTCGGCCTGTCCGGCTGTGGTGACAGCCATCCCCGGCTGTACTTCGCGCTCAATCACTCGTTTCTCCAGGGGAGCTCCCTGGCGGTCCCGGCCTCGGGAGTCCGGGCGATGACGGACCCGGCCTCGCTCCCCGACATCAAGTCGGGTGACGGCTCGGTCTTCCGGTTGGAGACCGCCTTCGCCATCGTGGCGGACATCCGTCTGGAATTGGGCGGGGGACTGCGTTGCGAGGACGTGGAGGACGAGCTCCCGGAGGGCACCCGGTGCGTCCAGTCGGGAGACGCCCCGGGCACGGTCACGCTCGCGGGCCCGTTCTCCATCGACCTGGCGACTGGGGAGCCCTGGAATGACGTGGAAATACCGCGGGTGCCCCCCGGCATCTACCGGCGGGTTGACTTCGTGCTGGGGAAGGGCGGCTTGAAGGCCCACTCCCGCCTGACCCAGGACTCGCGGGCCTGGGACATGAACCTCACCTTGCCCGAGGGCACGGCGCTGGGCTTCGAGACCGCCTACGACCTCACGCTGGAGGAGGGCGGTTCCCTGCGCGTGATGTTCAACCAGGATGCCTGGCTGAGGGAGCTGCCGCTGGGGGCGTGCTTCCAGAGCGGGGACCTGCCCCGGACGGACTCAGAGCTGCGCCTGGACGAAGCGCGCGGCGAGTGCCAGGGCGCCGGGGACCGGGTGCGCGACACCATCCGCACCCGGATCTCCCTGCAGGCCCGTTCCTTCTGACCGCCGCGGTCAGGAGTGGATCAGGTCGGCCAGCCACGGCAGCAGGACGAGCCACCACAGCAGTGGACTGAGGAACCCCAGGACCAGGCCCGCGATGGCCTGGCCCCGGCGGCCGATGGGCGGTGTGGCCGTCAGGTCCACGCGCGTCAGCGCCACCGCGCCGCAGATCACCGCGAGCGGCGAGAGCAGGGGCATGAACAATGAGCTGTAACCGAACCGCAACGCCTGACGCGCCATCGGGTTGTTGAAGCGCTGGTCCCAGAGCGCTTTCAGCGCCCCGGGCGACACCGGCAGCCGGAAGAAGAGCTGGTTGCGCACATCGCGGTGGATGCGCAGCGCGGTGAGCAGCCCGGGAATGGCGCACAAGAAGAAGAGGAAGCGCGCGTTCCGCGCCAGGGCATCCGCCGCCACCGCCATCACCAACGGCGTGGCCAGCAGCGCATGCCTCGCCCAGCGCTGCCCCAGGAAGAAGGCCACGCCCACCGGCACGGGGATGAGCAGCACCAGCGTGAACAGCGATTGCTTCGTCGCGCGCAGCCCCCACTGCTCCAGCGCGGCGGCGGTGGCCACGCAGAGCAGCAGCGTCACGCCTCCCACCACCCACGCCCAGTCATCGCGCCGGCCCTGGTAGCGCTGGCGCAGGGCCTCCAGGTAGTTCACGTCCGGGCGCGCCGCGCAGGCCGTGCAATACAACCGCACGCCCAGGCCCGCCACGGAGGTGGCGCAGTCCGCGCAGAAGAAGCTCCCGCAGCGGGAACAGGTGCCGCCCGCGGGCAGGTCCGGGTGGACCGCGCAGCGGCCCTGCTGGGAGAGGGGCACCTCCAGGCTCATGGCCGCAGTGTCGCACGGCGAGCAACACCCGGCACCCTGGAGCCCACCCCGTCTCCTTCCGGCTTACAGGCCCTGGAGCGCGTGCTAAGCGCGCCACAGAACGTCCTGAACCGTGGAGGAACCTTGTCCCGATTGAAGGCCCTCGCCGCAGCGGCCCTGTTCGTGGGGCTTCCGGCGCTCGCTCAGACCCCCGAAGCGAAGCCGCTGGAGCCCGGCCGCGAAAACCTGGCCATCCCGTATGAGAAGTACACGCTGCCCAACGGCATGGAGGTCATCTTCTCCGTGGACCGCAAGCTGCCCGTGGTGGCCGTCAACATCTGGTACCACGTGGGTGCCTACGACGAGCAGCCGGGCCGCACCGGGTTCGCGCACCTCTTCGAGCACATGATGTTCCAGGGCTCCAAGCACGTGCCGGACGACGTGCACATCGGCCTCTTGGAGCAGGCGGGCGCCACGGACCTCAACGGCACCACCAGCTTCGACCGCACCAACTACTACGAGACCGTGCCCAGCAACCTGCTGGAGACGGCCCTGTGGTTGGAGAGTGACCGCATGGGCTTCCTGCTGGACTCGCTCACGCAGAAGAAGCTCGATACGCAGAAGGAGGTCGTGAAGAACGAGCGCCGCCAGAGCGTGGAGACGGCCCCCTACGGCGAAGCGCAGGAGAAGGCGTGGCAGGCGCTGTTCCCCGCGCCGCACCCGTACTCCGGCAACGTGATTGGCTCCATGAAGGACCTGGACGCGGCCACGGTGGATGACGTGAAGACGTTCTTCCGCAAGTGGTACGCGCCCTCCAACGCGACGCTCGCCATCGTGGGCGACTTCGACCCCGCGAAGGCCAAGGCGCTGGTGGAGAAGTACTTCGGCACGCTGACCTCCGGACCCAGGCCCCAGCGTCCGGACGTGAAGCCGGTGAAGGTCCCGCGTGAGACGGTCATCCGCCACGACGAGAAGGTGGCCACGCTGCCCCTGCTCACCATGTCCTGGCTCACCGCCCCGTACCTGAAGCCCGGGGACGCGACGGCGGACGTGCTCGCCACCGCGCTGGGCACGGGCCGCGCGAGCCGCCTGTACCGCCGGCTGGTGCTGGACAAGCAGCTGGCGCAGAGCGTGGACGCCGTGCAGCAGAGCCAGGGCGCGCAGTCCGTCTTCTCCATCGAGGCGGTGGCCCGGCCCGGCGTCACCACGGACACGCTGAAGAAGGAGATCGACGCGGTGCTGGACGAGGTCCGCAAGGACGGCGTCACGCAGGAGGAGATTGTCCGCGCGCGCACCCGCTATGACACGCGCCAGCTGGCGGGTCTGCAGGCGGTGGGCGGCTCCGGCAGCAAGTCCGACACGCTCCAGAGCTACAACCAGTTCGTGGGCGAGCCCAACTACGTCGCGCAGGACCTGGCGCGCTACCAGGACGTCACGCCCGACGCGGTGAAGCAGTTCGCCAACGACGTGCTGCGCCCGGACGCGCGCGTCGTGCTCCACGCGGTGCCGTCCGCCGACAAGGCCGCGCCGTCTTCCGCCCCGGGCAAGGAGGCCCGCTAGTCATGCACCGCCGAATCCTCACTGCCCTCCTCACGCTGTCCGTCGCCGGCTGCGCCACCACGAAGCCCGCGGAGACGCCTCCCACCGAGACGCCCCCCACGGCGCAGCAATCCCAGACACCCGCTCCGGACGCGGAGGCGTTCCGCGACCAGCAGCCCAAGCCCGGCAAGCCGCCGGAGCTGGTGCTGCCCACCTTCGAGCAGGCGAAGCTGGACAACGGCCTCACCGTCATCGTCAGCACGCGCAAGGAATTGCCGCTGGTGTTCGTGGGCATCGCCTTCGCCGCGGGCGTGTCGCAGGAGCCCGCCGCGAAGCTGGGCATCGCGGACCTGTCCTACCGCATGCTGTTGGAAGGCGCGGGCAAGCGCGACACGGTGGCGCTGGACAACGCGTTCGCGGACCTGGGCGTGTCGCCCGCGCTGTCGGTGGACCCCGATGGCGCCTTCGTGGGCGCGCGCGTGCTCACGACCAACGTGGACGCGGCGATGAGCCTGCTGTCGGACGTCGTCCTGCGGCCCACCTTCGACGCGAAGGCCTTCGAGCGCCGCAAGAAGCAGCAGCTGGGCGAGCTGGTGCGCCGCATGGGCGACCCGAACTTCCTGGCGCAGCAGGCCTACTACCAGGCCGTGTTCGGCGCGGACCACCCCTATGGCCACACGTCCGGCGGTACGCCGAAGACGGTGGAGTCGCTCACGCTGGCGGACGCGAAGAACTTCTATGCGAAGAACACGGGCCCTCGCGCCGCCGCGCTCATCATGACGGGCGACGTGACGCTCCAGCAGGCGGTGGAGTGGGGGAAGAAGTACTTCGGCGGGTGGAAGGGCGGGGCCGTGGCGCCCAAGCCGCCGCCCGCGCCGCCCGCGCCTCCGCGCCAGCAGGTGCGCGTGGTTCCCAAGCCGGGCCTGGAGCAGACGATGGTGCTGGTGGGCCGTCCGGGCCTCTCCGCGGGCCACCCGGACGAGTACCCGCTGGAGCTGGCCACCACGGTGTTCGGCGGCTTCTTCGGCAGCCGGCTCAACATGAACATCCGCGAGGACAAGGGCTACAGCTACGGCGCCAACGCGCACCTGGGCACGCGCCTGGGCGTGGGACCGCTCACCGCGTACGCGGCCGTGCGGAAGGACGTGACGGGTCCGGCGCTCAACGAGTTCATCAAGGAGCTGGCCGGCATCAAGTCCAACCCCATCACGGAGAAGGAGCTGGCCGCGGCGCGCGAAGGCCTCATCCGCGCGTTCCCGGGCGCCTTCGAGACGGTGGAGGGCCTGGGTGGCAGCGCCGCGAATCTCTACTTCCACCGCCGCCCCATGGACGACTTCAAGCGCGCCGTGGAGGGATTGGAGAACGCCAGCGCCGCGGAGGTGCAGCGCGTGGCCGAGTCCTACCTGGACCCGGCCAACATGCAGGTGGTGCTCGTGGGCGACCCGCTGGTCATCCAGGAGCAGGTGACGCCGCTCAACCTGGGCAAGCTCACGCTGGTGGAGACGCCGGCGTCCAAGTAGCGGAGCGCTTCACTGCAAGGTGTTGAAGCCGGGGTCCCGACGTGGGTGTCGGGGCCCCGGTTTTTATTCATTCCCGGGTGGGCTCGTTCTCTTCCTGGCGGGCTTCGGCCTTGAGGCGGCCGCGCTCCTCGCGCTCCTCGTCATCGACGTCGTCGAGGACGCTCTGGGGGTTGTTGCGATCCCCGCCGACGGGGGCGTCGCTGTCGAAGGCGAACTTCTGCTCCTCGGTGGAGTGCTTGGCGTCGTCCGCGTACAGGGGCTTGGTGTCGTCCGCCTCCAGCCCCCGCTCCACGCGGTCCTTGGCGAAGCCGGGCTTGTGGGCGGTGTCGCTCTTCTTGCGGGTGGCCATGGGTTGCTCCTGAAGGGGGTGGGACAGCTCACACACGCTCAATGTCGGCAGCCCTGGCCGCATGCACCACGGTGGGGACCGTGGAGCGGGGGATTGGCTGCCTGCCCCCTGACCTTGGCGGGCGGAAGCGACTAGGATGGGGACTCCATGGTCGGACGCAGCGGGAACAGCCAGCGGCACGAGGGGACGACGTCCTCCGTGGGCGCGCGCGTCCAGACCATGATGACCGAGACTTGCACTCGCACCGGCCTGACTCCTCGCGGAGCGCGGACCGCCTGACTTCCGAAGTGGACCTCCTGAAGGTCCCTCCTTCCGAACCCGGCCCCGCGCTCCTCCCGAGCGCGGGGCTTTTTCGTTGCCCCACCTGCCAGTCGTCACCCCCGAGGACCCGCATGACGCCGCTTCCGATGTGCCGCCCCAGCCACCGAGTCCCGCCGTTCCGGAAGGAGTCCGTGTCATGCGCGTGATGAAATTCGGTGGCACCAGTGTCGGAGATGCGGAACGGATGCGCGGCGTGGTGGCGCTGGTGGAGGAGGCGCGCAAGGCCGAGCGGGTGATGGTGGTGGCGTCCGCGGTGTCGGGCATCACGAATCTCTTGGTGGAGGCGGCGAAGGTGGCGCAGGAGGGCGAGTCCGTGCAGGAGGCCTGCGCCCGGTTCGACGACACGCACTCCGCCATCGCGAAGGTGCTGAGCGTGGACCTGAAGCCCGCGCAGACGCGGCCCCTGGCGGAGGGCTTGGTGGCGCTTGGCGTCGAGCTGCGAGGGCTGTTGCAGGGCGTGGGGTTGCTGCGGGAGTGCTCGCCGTCGGTGCTGGCGCACCTGTCGGGGCTGGGGGAGCGGGCGTCGTGTCTGCTGCTCGCGGCGATGCTGGAGGCACGGGGGCTCTCGCCCGTGATCGTGGACCCGAGGCAGGCGCTGGTGTGCTCGGGGGACCCGCTGCAGGCGACGCCCCGGGTGGAGGAGATCCGCGCGCGGTTCGCGACGCTGCGTGAGGGCGGGCCGGGGCTGATGTTGATGCCGGGCTTCTTCGGTGGGGATGCGCGCGGCAAGACGATGTCGCTGGGGCGGGGAGGGTCGGACTACTCGGCGGCGCTGGCGGCGGCGGCGTTGGATGCGCGGCTGTTGGAGATCTGGACGGACGTGGACGGCATCTTCAGCGCGGACCCGCGGCTGGTGCCGGAGGCGTTCGCGCTGGAGGAGGTGAGCTTCGAGGAGGCGATGGAGCTGGCCTACTTTGGAGCGAAGGTGCTGCATCCGAAGACGATTGCCCCCGCGAGGGAGCGAGGCATCCCGGTGCGGGTGTGCAACAGCTTCCGGCCGGAGCATCCGGGCACGCGGGTGACGGCCACGGCGCCAGTGTCGCGGCACCCGGTGCGGGGGTTGTCGTTCCTGCCGGACATCGCGCTCATCAACATCGCGGGGGCGGGGTTGAAGGGCGTGCCGGGCACGGCCGCGCGCGTCTTCGAGGCGATGGCGAGGGCATCCATCTCCGTGGTGTTGATTACGCAGGGCTCCAGCGAGTCCTCCATCAGCTTCTGCGTGGGGGAGGCGGAGGCCGCGCGGGCGGTGCTGGCGCTGGAGGACGCGTTCGAGGTGGAGCGCGAGGCGGGGAAGGTGGACCCCATCGAGCATCAGCCGGGGCTCGCGGTGTTGAGCATCGTGGGAGACGGGATGCGGCACCGGGTGGGCGTGGCGGGGACGTTCTTCAGCGCGCTGGCGGACGTGGATTGCAGCATCGCGGCCATCGCGCAGGGGTCGAGCGAGCGGAGCATCTCCGCGGTGATTTCGCGCGAGGACGGGCCGCGTGCAATGGCACACGTGCACCGCAAGGCCTTTGGCACCACGGAGGTGGTGGAGCTGCTGGTGGCGGGCGTGGGCACGGTGGGCGGGGAGCTTTTGCGGCAGATTCATCAGCAGGCGCCGAAGCTGCGGGCGCATGGGTTGGATTTGCGGGTGTGTGCCATTGCCAACAGCAGACACAGCCTGGTGGCGCCGGAGGGCGTGGCGCTGGACGGATGGAAGGCGCGGCTGGAGGCGAGCGAGTCTGGTTTCACGCTGGACACGTTCCGAGCGTGGGCGAAGGCGCGGCGTCCGGGCCGGCCCATCTTCGTGGACTGCACGAGCAGCGAGGACGTGGCGCTGGGGTATCCGGCGTTGATGGCGTCCGGGCTGCATGTGGTGACGGCGAACAAGAAAGCCAATGCGGGGCGGCAGGAGCACTGGAAGGCGCTGCGGGAGACGGCGGTGCGGCACCAGCGCAAGTTCCTCTACGAGACGAACGTGGGGGCGGGGCTGCCGGTCATCGACACGTTGAAGAACATGCTGCGCACAGGAGACACGGTGCACCGGGTGGAGGGCATCCTGTCCGGTTCGCTGTCGTTCATCCTGGGGCTGACGGAAGCCGGTGTGCCGCTGTCGAAGGCGGTGGGTACGGCGATGGAGAAGGGCTTCACGGAGCCGGATCCACGAGACGACCTGGAGGGCACGGACGTGGCGCGCAAGGTGCTTATCCTCGCGCGGGAGCTGGGGCGGTCGCTGGAGCTGGAGGAGGTGGCGCTGGCGTCGCTGTTGCCGGAGGAGTTCGACGCGAAGGGGCCGCTGCCGGAGTTCCTGGCGCGGCTGCCGCAGGCGGATGAGATCTTCCAGCGGAGGGTGGACGCGCACCGGAAGGAAGGAAAGGTGCTGCGCTACGTGGGCAGCGTGGGACCGGAGGGCGTGCGCGTGGGTCTTGTGCCTGTGCCGCTGGAGCATCCGCTGGCGGCGGTGAAGGGCGGCGAGAACGCGCTGAGCTTCCTGTCGGAGCGGTACAGCCCCACGCCGCTGGTGATTCGAGGGTATGGCGCGGGCGCGGCGGTGACGGCGGCGGGGGTGCTCGCGGATGTGTTGCGATTGGTGGAGGGGCCGTTGCCCTGAGCGTGGGTGGTAGGCTTTTCCGTCATGAGGAAGAGCCTGACGTTCCTAGCCCTGATGCTGTGGATGGCGGCGTGCGCGTCCAGCACGCCGCTCCAGCAGCGCTGGGATGAAGCTGAAGCGGAGTGCGCTGACGCGAGCAGCGACGCCTGTGTGACCCTGGTGTGTGGGGACACGGCCTGCGGCTTCTTCCGGTGCGAGGACGTGCCGGGGGAGGTGCTACTGGTGCGGGGACTGCCACCCCGGCCACCTCCTGTGGCCGTGGCTCCCGCGCCAGGAAGCGGGCCCCGGCGTAACTGGGGCGGCAGCATGGGGCTGCCGGGTGATCCGGAACCCGTCATGGTGTTCCCCTGGTACGGGAACCCCAAGCCCGTGCCTCCTCAGCGGCAGCTGCCAGCGGGGAAGTTCGAGAAACACCACATCTTCCCGCAGGCACGGGACCTTGCTGAATGGTTCAAAGAACAGGGTGTGGACATCCACCAGTACACCATTCCGATCCCCCGCCACATCCACCAGCGGATCCACTCCAATGGACCCAAGGGAGGGGAGTGGAACAAGGCCTGGCGTGAGTTCAAGGAAGTGAATCCGAAAGCCTTGCCTCAGGAGATCTTTAGACACGCAGGAGAACTCATCTACCGCTTTCAACTCCTGGGTGGCCCCATCCAGCAGTACCATTGATTTCCTGGCGAGCACCCACAACACATGACCTCCTTCTTCTGGCTCCGCGATGATGAAGCAGCCACCTCCCGCTACAGCGCGGACTTCGACGCAGGACATAAGTGGGGACTGCCGGGTCTCAAGAACTGCCCGGGGTGTGGCAACACTTGGTCAGGAGCAGGGCACGAGTATCCGGCCGTGGATCTTTCGCTCATCCCCGAGCATCCGGAATTTGAAGAGCCCCGACCTGAACCCCTTCACGAGTTCCTCCGTCTTCAGGCCCTGGTGCGTCCACTGGTCCCTCCACATGCTGAACTCCCTCCCGGAACGAAATTCGGTCCACTCGAAGGCCGCGCCTCCGGTCAGTTCGGTCCCTTCACGTGGTTGGGGAATTCGCTGATGCTCATCCGCCGCGACGCACTCGACGGTCTCCAGGCTGTGGGCATCCGTGGACTGCTGGGATGCAAGACGGAGCTGCGGTTCCGGCAGAAGACGCCTCCGGACATTCTCGAGCTTCAAATTGAACCGCGCGGTCTCCTGCACCACGACTGCCTTCCTCCCGACCTGGCGCCGCCCTGTCCCACCTGCGGACGACAGGGATTCCGCCGTCCGGATGATCCCATCCTCGACAATGCTTCGTTGCCCACGGACACGGACCTGTTCCGCGTAGGCAACTTCAGCACCATGATCATCGGCACGGACCGCTTCAAGGACGCGGTGGAGCAGGGCGATTGGACCGGCATCTCCTTCCGTGAGCTGCCCGTGCGTTCCTGAAGTCCTACGCTGTCCGTCGTGAAGACAACCGCTGGGGAAAACGCTCCTCGATCCCGGGAAGGAACAGGGACCGCCCGGCACGTGAGGCTTCCACAGCCTGACGAAAGTGGAGATCTCCGTAGCGGTCGAGCACCGAGGGATCGAAGTACTCAGCGCCATCCCCCATGCCTTCGTTCTCGATATCAGGTGTCAGGGATTCCCAGCTCCCTTGCGGCGCGTAGATCAAGGCCCGCACGCCTCCGTCCGCGTAGATACGGGCGCCGTGCGCGAGGAAGACAGCCCGGGCCTGGAGTTCTCCCTTCGCGCTGAGGACTGCGTTGCGGTCCCCGTACTGGCCGAAGAGACAGTCCTCCACGAGGACGGAGCCCTCGACGAAGATCCGGGCTCCGTTGCCGAATGACAGCGTTCGGGCATGAAGGTCTCCGCGGATGATGACCAGCCCGGGAAGGGAGTCGTCGGTCCAGAGATGGAGATGGTCCGCTGTCTTGAGCGAGCCGTTGTTCTGGATGACGTAGGGACCGTCGCCCGTGTCGATGCTTCCAGGAACATCCACGCCTGTGTCGATGCTCCGGAGGATGCAGGGATTGAGTCCCTCGAAGGCACGGAGTTCCGCTTCCCATCGGGGTTCGCGAAGGGAGTCGAGGGTCGTTGCGTTGCCCAGGTCTTCAAGCCTGACGTTGGTCACAGGAACGCCGGATATGAGTAGGTTTTGCCGCCATGCGAAAGATTCTGACGTTGGCGGCCCTGACGCTGTGGATGGCGGCGTGCGCGTCCAGCACGCCGCTCCAGCAGCGGTGGGATGAAGCTGAAGCGGAGTGCGCTGACGCGAGCAGCGACGCCTGTGTGACCCTGGTCTGTGGGGACACGGAGTGCGGCTTCTTCCGGTGCGAGGACGTGCCGGGGGAGGTGGTGTTGGCGCGGGGTCTGCCACCCCGGCCGCCACCTGTGGCCGTGGCTCCCGCGCCGGGAAGCGGGCCCCGGCGCAACTGGGGCGGCAGCATGGGGCTGCCGGGTGATCCGGAACCCGTGATGGTGTTCCCCTGGTACGGCAACCCCAAGCCCGTGCCTCCTCAGCGGCGATTGCCGGCGGGCAAGTTCGAGAAGCACCACATCTTCCCGCAGGCCCCGGACCTTGCCGCGTGGTTCAAGGAGCGAGGCGTCGATATCCATCAGTACACGATCCCCATTCCCGTGCACGTCCACCGGCGCATCCACAGCAATGGGCCCAACGGGGGCATGTGGAATGAGGCCTGGCGCGAGTTCAGCTTGGCGAACAGGTTCGCCAAGCCTCCAGAGATCTTCAAACACGCTGGGGAACTCATCTATCGGTTTCAGCTGTTGGGTGGTCCCATCCAGCGGTACAACTGACCTCCGGTGATTTGACTCCAGAGACCATGACCCGCTTCTTTGAGCTTCGTCGCGACAAAGCAATCTGGAACCCCTCCAGCGGGGACTTCGATGCCGCACCGAAGTGGGGCCTGCCTGGCATCAAGGAGTGCCCGGGATGTGGCGCCACCTGGTCCACCTGGGGAGACCATTACCCCGCAGTAGACCTGTCGGACCTTCCCGAGCGAGGCGAGTTCGAAGAACCCCGGCCTGAACCCTTCCACGAATTCGCACGTCTCCGGGAGCTGGTGCGCCCGCTGGCCCCCCCCGGTTCCGAGCTTGCCCCCGGAACGAAGTTCGGCCCGCTGGTAGGCCGTGCATGGGGGCAGTTCGCTCCCTTCTCGGGTCTGGAAAGATGTTGGATCCTCGTGCGCCGTGACGCCTTCGACAGCCTCCAGGCAGCCGGCATCCGAGGCCTTCTCGGCTGCAAGACGGAGCTGCGGTTCCGTCAGAAAACACCTCCGGACATCCTCGAGCTCCAACTCGAACTGCGCGGCCGGATGCACCGCGACTGCCTTCCCCCGGACCTGGAACCGCCTTGTCCCACCTGTGGACGCGTGGGCCTTCGCCTCCCGGAGGACCTCCTCCTCGACGCGGCCTCCCTGCCCTCGGACATCGACCTCTTCCGCCTGGGCGACTACAGCACCGTCCTCATCGGCACGGACCGCTTCAAGGACGCGGTGGAGCAGGGCGGTTGGACCGGCATCTCCTTCCGCGAGCTTCCGGTCCGTTCCTGAGGGACCAGTCACTTGATGGTGCGGATCGCCTTGTCCGTGGCCTTCAGGTCGAACGCTTCAGGGTCGAAGGAGCCGCCAACCCACTCCAGCAGTTCATCGTGATCTTCGTGCTCCGGATCTTGAAGCGCCTCGAGCAGGTCTTCATAGCCAGGGACACCGCCGCAGTCGTCGGGCGGAGCAGCACGTGCTCCGGCGGTGCATGTGGGGTAGCGCTTGCCGGCTTCAGGAGGCTGCACCTTCTTGACACGAATGCGGTGCACCCAGTCGTCACCGAAGTCGTAGATGTAGCCAAAGACACTGCGAGCCCGAGGGCCGAGATCCGCGACGGTGTACTTGCGTTCATCCAACAGCGGGGGACCGCCAAGACTGAAGTCGTCGGCACCCCCGTCGACCAGATCTCCATACTGCTGCCGTGAGCTGTCCTCGAACAGGTGCATGTGGCTGTTGGTCCAGCCGAAGGATGCTTGCAGGATGTCGTGCAACTTCGAGAGCGGAGTGTCACTTCGTACTTGAAGCTCTCGCCAGACCGCAGGCGCGATATCGACCAACTCGACGTGCAGCACGTGGATCGATGGTGTGGCAGCCGTTTTCTTTCGAGTGGCCATGAGTGGAGTCCTCTTTTCCATCCCTTTCATCAACGAGAAATTCTCTGAGTGCTCGGGGAATTGAACGCGTTGAGAATGACACGGTCAATTAGGCTTCTCCGCCATGAGGAAAAGCCTGACGTTCCTGGCCCTGACGCTGTGGATGGCAGCGTGCGCGTCCAGCACGCCGCTCCAGCAGCGCTGGGATGAAGCTGAAGCGGAGTGCGCTGACGCGAGCAGCGACGCCTGTGTGACCCTGGTCTGTGGGGACACGGAGTGCGGCTTCTTCCGGTGCGAGGACGTACCTGGGGAGATAGTGCTGGCGCGGGGTCTGCCGCCCCGGCCTCCACCCGTGGCGGTGGCTCCCGCTCCGGGAAGCGGGCCCCGGCGCAACTGGGGCGGCAGCATGGGCCTGCCGGGTGATGTGGAACCCGTGATGGTGTTCCCCTGGCACGGGACCCCCAAGCCCGTGCCTCCTCAGCGGCGATTGCCGGCGGGCAAGTTCGAGAAGCACCACATCTTCCCGCAGGCGCGGGACCTTGCTGAGTGGTTCAAGGAAAGGGGCGTCGACATCCACCAGTACACGATCCCCATCCCCGTGCACGTCCACCGGCGCATCCATAGCAACGGTCCCAAGGGAGGCATGTGGAACGAGGCCTGGCGTGACTTCAAACGGAAGAACAATGGCGCCCAGGCTGAGGAGATCTTCAAACACGCCGGGGAGCTCATCTACCGCTTCCAGCTTTTGGGCGGCCCCATCGAGAAGTACAACTGATCACCCATGACTCGATTCTTCGACCTTCGCCACGACAAGACCGTCAACTTCCGCCGCAACGGTCTCGTCGAGGCCACGCATAAATGGGGGTTGCCAGGCCTGAAGAACTGTCCGGGATGTGGAGCCACCTGGGGCACCTCTGCTCAGTTCTATCCAGCAGTCGACCTGTCCGAACTGCCAGAGAGGGCAGCGTTCGAGGAGCCTCGAGCAGAGCCTCTCTCCGAACTCATCCGTCTTCGTGAGTTGGTGCGTCCCCTGGTGCCACCCGACACACAACTTCCACCTGCCACCCACTTCGGCCCGCTGGTAGGCCGCGCCTCTGGTCAGTTCGAAGGCTTCGTCGGACTTGAGGATTGTCTGATCGTCTTGCGGCGCGACACGCTCGAAGCCCTCCAGGCCGCCGGTATCCGAGGCCTTCTCGGCTGTAAGACAGAGCTGCGGTTCCGTCAGAAAACGCCCCCGGAAGTCCTCGAGCTCCAACTCGAACTGCGCGGCCGGATGCACCGCGATTGCCTTCCTCCCGACCTGGCACCGCCCTGTCCCACGTGCGGGCGCGTAGGCCTTCGCCTTCCAGACGACCTCATCCTCGATGCGGCCTCCCTGCCCACGGACATCGACCTCTTCCGCCTGGGCGACTACGGCACCGTCCTCATCGGCACGGACCGCTTCAAGGATGCGGTGGAGCAGGGCGGTTGGACCGGCATCTCCTTCCGTGAGCTCCCGGTCCGCTGAAACCCTCAACCCACGGCAGGGAAGGGCGGTGGCTCCACCACCACCTCCATGGGCAGGTTCTCCTTCTCCGCGATCCACTTCACCCACAGCTTCGGACGCGCGGTCGTGTCGCGGTGCTTGGGCCGCTCCAGCCGGATGGACAGCCAGTTGCGGTCCCGCAGGTACAGCTCCTTGCCCACCGGCAACAGCTCCGTCTGCAGGAACCCTGGCAGGTCCTCTCGGGAGTCCTCCGACAACGCCAGCATCCCCTTGAACGCGAGCCACCCCGGCGGCGGATGCACGATGGGCGAAGACGTCGCCTGTTCGATGAACACCTCCCCCACCGTCCCCAGCGCGGGCACCAGGTGGTCCGGGTTGCGTGAACGCACGCGCGCCCTCGCTCCGACGTGCACGTCCCCCGACAACACCGTCACCGCGCAGTAGGACTTCTTCGCCAGCGAGAACAGGTTCATCAACAACCGCGTGCGCTCGCCCCGGTGCACCGAGGATTCCCACTGGTCCAACAGGTCGTCGCGCAGCTCGATGCCCCCTCCGCTCATCCGCTCCATCGCCGGACCGAAGCGCAAGTGCACCAGCGGCACTGACGACACCACCAACACGTGCCTCGCCTTCTTGCCGTTCTCCGGCCGCTGGCGGTGCTCCTCGCGCCACGCGTCGAAGGCGTCCCACTGTGACCGGCTCATCACCGTGAACTCGGTCTGCGGATGCGCGTCTCCGGTGTCCAGCACCCGGCTGGTCCGGCCGCTCCTCAAGTCCAGCAACACCACGTCCAGGTCGCAGTCCGCCGTGGAGAAACAGAACGTCTGGAAATAGTGCTGCGCGGGCTTCACCACGCCCCGGTCGTCTGGCTCGCGCGCCTTCGCCGGCTGCTCCAGGAAGCCCCGCTGGAAGGCTTCGAACGCTCGCGCCGCCGCGCTGTAGAGGGCCCGATACCAGGGCGCCTGCTGCAGCTCCTCGTGCGAACCCCACCCGTCGAAGATGTCGTGGTCGTCCCACATGAACAGGCCCGGCACCCGCCGCAGCACCGGCGCGATGCCCTGGCTCCCGCCCCAGCGCTCCCGGTAGAGCCAGACGTATTCCGCGAACAACCGCTCCGAAAGCCCGTCCGGCACCGCCATCGTCAACCGCTGCGACCGGGGCAGCTTCATGAACGCGTTCAACACATCCAGCGTGTTGTGCAGCGAGTCCGCGTAGAGCTGATCGCCTCCCCCGAGCAGCAGCTGGAAGCCTGGCGTCTTCGCCGGATCCACCGGGTCCTGCTGGTGTTGCTGCAGCATCCGCTCCCATAGGGCGAAGGGCTGCGCCAGGTTGCTCCAATCACTCGCACGGCTGGCGCCGTTGCAGGAGAAGAACGCGATGTTCGGCGACACGCCCTTCGCGGGGACGACCACGTCGGACACCACCAGCGGCTCCGGCGGGATGACCTTCGAGGACCACGGCCGGTCCGCTCGCGGCTGCGGACGCTCGAAGGTCACCGGCACGCCGGGCGTGTCTGTCGATTCGAAGTGATAGGACAGACGCTGCGCCACGTCCGTGCGCGGCAGGATGACCTCCCAGCGCCACACCACGCCCCGGGTGTCCTTGGGCAGGGCGGTGAGGTCCGCGGCGGGCTTCACCTCGTCGAAGACGGCGACCTGTTTGCCCTTCGCGTCCCTGAAACACAGCCTCAACGCCGGAGGCTTCTTCGCCGACGTGCTGTCCAGGAACACGTTGACGAAGAAGCTCCACACGTCGTGGGACTTCGGGTCCGGCGTGGCCTGCGCCCGGGCGTACAGGATGGGTCCCAGCAAGAGCTTCATGGGGAAAGCCTTGCATGGACACCCCCGCCCGTCGACGAAGGCGCCTCACCCCTTCGGCGGAGGCACCGCGAGCGGCTGGTACGTGCCGAAGCTCCAGACGTTCCCCTCGGGGTCCACCGCGCTGAAGTCCCGCGAGCCGTAGTCCGTGTCGTGCAGCTCCATCGCGATGGACGCGCCCGCCGCCTTCGCTCGCGCGTACAGCGCATCCGGGTCCGTCACCACCACGTAGATGCCCTGGTTCTTCAGGGGCACGTCCTTCGACGCGGCCATCTTCAGCCGGCCGCCCTCCGCGCCGCCGAACATCACGAGCCCGTGTCCCAGCGTGAGCTCCGCGTGGGCGATGGCGCCGTCAGGCTTGCGGTAGACGACCCGCTCCTCGCAGCCGAAGGCCTGCTTCAGGAAGCGCAGGGCGGACTCGGGGTCGGCGTAGTGGAGGAAGGGATAGAGGCTGGGCAGGGACATGGTGTGATTTCCTTTCACCGCGCATCCTGCCCATACGCCCCCGGCCTTTCTTGGACGGATTTTACCTACGCGCCGGATTCGAACCCGCCCGCGTCCGGAAGCGCACGCCGCAGGAGCGCGGACGGCGGCCCGCCGGTGAACTGGCGGAAGTCCCGGTTCAGGTGCGCCTGGTCGAAATAGCCCAGCTCCAGCGCCAACTCCGCCCAGCGCACCGGGCCTCCGGATTTGATCCGCTCCACCGCCCGGTCGAAGCGCACCAGGCGCGCAAGCCTTCGCGGAGGCAGCCCCACCTGTTCGTGGAACTGGTGGATGAGGTGCTTGTGGCTGTGGCCCAGCTCGCTCGCCAGCGTGGCGATGTCCACCTGGCCTCCTGTCCTCTGGATGCGCTCCACCGCCCAATTCACGCCTGCATCCACTGTCGGCCCCCGCTCCGCTCGCTGGAGCAGGAACGCGTCCGCGATGGCGAAGCGCGCCGCCCAGTCCCGCGCCTCCGCCAGGGACTCCACCAGCCTCCGTGCCTCACCGCCCCACAGGTCCTCCAGGCCCGTCACCCGGTGGGACAGCTCGTGCATGGGCAGTCCGAAGAGGCGCCTGGCCCCCAGCGGCGTGAGGTTCACCTGGAGCCCGTGGGACTCGCCGTTGTGCTCGGTGGTGCTCCAGCGCTCGTCCAGCCCCGCGACGAAGCCGGAGCGATGCCGCGTCACCTGGCCCGCGTCGTCCAGGTGCTTCAGCAGCGGTCCGAACTCCAGGATGAGCACCACCTGCACGCCGGGCAGCTCCTGCCGGCGCATGGGCTGGGGCATGGCCTCGCGATAGCCGCAGTAGTCCCGGATGAGCGGCGCCAGCGCCGGGGGCGGCGTGGCCAGCGCCATCTCCCAGCCGCCCCGCTCGGACGCGTGGCGCACCACGCGGATGCGATGCATGCCGCGCAGGCTACTTCGAAACCTTGCGCAGGAAGTCCAACAGGGCCGCGTGCCACTTCTCCGGCGACTCGAAGTGCGGGATGTGGCCCACGTTCGGGATCTCCACCAGCGTGGCGCCCGGGATGGCCGCGGCGGTCTTCTTCCCCAGCGCCGGGTACTGCCCCAGCTTCGGCAGCAGCGCGGGCGGCACGCTGCCCTTGCCCACCACCGTGCGGTCCTCCTGACCAATCACCACCAGCGCGGGCACCTTCACCAACGGAAACTCGTGCACCACCGGCTGCTCGTAGATCATCGTCTGCGTGGCGGCGGACACCCAGGCCAGGCGCGGGTACTCACCGCTGAGCGTCTGGCGGTAGAGGACCTGGACGTATTCGTCGTACTCGGGCTTCCACTTCACGTAGTAGCCGCGCTGGTACTTGCGCAGCCCCTCCTCCGTGGCCTTCAGGTTCTCCTGGTAGAGGTCCTCGGTGGACTTCCAGGGGACGGACTCGCGGTAGTCCTCCAGGCCAATGGGGTTCTCCAGCACCAGCTGCGTCGTCACCTCCGGGTACATCAGCGCGAAGCGCGTCGCGAGCATGCCGCCCATGCTGTGACCCACCACCACGGCCTGCTTCACGCCCACTTCATCCAGCACCTGCTTCGTCAGCGACGCCAGCGTGTGGAAGCTGTACGCGATGGCCGGCTTGGACGACTTGCCGAAGCCAATCTGATCCGGCACCACGACGCGGTAGCCCGCGCCGGTGAGGACGCGGATGGTGTCCTTCCAGTACGCGCCGAAGAAGTTCTTGCCGTGCAGCAGCACCACCGTGCGCCCGTTCGCGTTGCCCGTGGGCTTCACGTCCATGTACGCCATGCGCAGGTCCTGGCCCTCCAGCTTCACGGACAGGAACTGCACGGGAGCAGGGTAGGGGTAGCCCTCCATGCCCAGGCCCAGCGCCTCCGGGGCGCGCTTGGGCTCCTGTGCGTTCGCGGCGGGCGCGGAGAGGAGCAGGGCGGACAGGAGCAGGGCGGGGACGCGAACGGACGACATGGGGCTCCTTCGGAACGGGGCGCGAGGGAACGGCAGTCTGGCCGCGACATTCCCCCGCGTCGCGGATTTCAGAGCGCCCCGCCCTCGCGAAGGTTGATGCCGTATTCCAGATAACCCTTGAGGCAGAGCATCATGTGCATCCAGCCGCCCGCGTTGCCGTAGGACGCCTTGATGCCCTTCTCATCCGGCTTCCATCCGGACTCGCTGATCTTCACCATCGTGTTGCTTGCGTCCAACGGCACGAAGCGCATCTCCACGCGCGTGTTGTAGCTGTCGTCCGCGGGCCACTCGAAGACGATGCGCTCGTTGGGAATCACCTCGCGCGTGATGACGTCGAACTCGCCCGGCGCCTCCGCGAAGCTCCACTTCACCGTGGTGCCTTGCGCCAGCGGACCGCTGCTCGTCTTCACGAAGTAGCCGCTCAGCTTCGTGGGGTTCACCACCGCCTCGAACACCTGCGCCACCGGCTTGCGGATCTTCAACTGCACCTGGAACTTCGGCTCCATGGGGCACCCCTGGTCGTGAACTGGTCCTGCCCGCAAATAGGTTATATAAATATAACATGTCAAGGAGCGACCAGGACGACCTCATCTTCAAGGCGCTGGCGGACTCGCGCCGGCGGGCCATCCTGGACCTGTTGAAGGACGCGCCCCGGACCACCGGGGAGCTGTGCGAGCACTTCGAGAAGACCCTGGACCGCTGCACCGTGATGCAGCACCTCAAGGTCCTGGAGAAGGCGGAGCTGGTGCTGTCCCACAAGGAGGGACGCACGCGGTGGAACCACCTCAACGCGGCGCCCATCCAGGACATCCACTCGCGGTGGATCAGCTCCTACGCCACCCACGCGGTGAAGCTGCTGACGAAGCTGAAGCGGGACCTGGAGGAGGACTGACGCGCGTCAGTGCGCGCTGTCGGAGAACGGCTGGACGTCCGCCGGGGCCAGGGCCAGGGGCTCGTTCTCGAAGCGCGCGGGCTTGAGCAGGCGCGTGGTGAGCACCAGCGCGAGGAAGACGGCGCTGCTCCCGATGGTCACGAAGCGCAGGTGCATGCGGTCCGCCAGCGCGCCCTGGAACCAGACGCCCAGCGAATAGCCCGCGCCCAGCACCATGCTGTAGAGGCTGCCCATGCGGGCCTGGAGTTCACGCGGCACGCGGCCCTGGCAGGACGCGCTCAGGCTGCTCATCAGGATGAGGTAGTTGGCGCCGAGGAAGAAGATGCACACCGCCGCCACCTGGAGCGTGGGCGCCAGCCAGTACACGCCCGACAGCACCGCGATGGTCGTCGCCGAGTAGCCGCGCAGCTTGCGCTGCCCGCAGAGCTCCGCGAGCGTGCCCACGCACAGCGCCGCCGTCACCGCGCCCGCGCCCTGGCACGTCACCAGCAGAGACGTGGCCGCCGCGCCCTGGCCCAGCTCACGGATGGCGAACACCGGCACCAGTCCGATGAAGGGCGCCACCAGCGCGGCCACGAAGAAGGTGGCCACCAGCACCAGCGAGATGTCCTCGTCGTCGCGCGCCACGGTGATGCCGCGGCGGATGCCATCCCAGAGCGGCTCGCGCTTCACGGACGGGTCCCGCGCCGGTGGCACCACGCGCCACAGCGCCACCAGCACCGCGAAGAAGGACAGCGTGTTCGCGAGCAGCGCCCACGCGGGCCCGCCCGCCTGAAACACCACCGCGGCCAGCGTGGGCCCCATGATGCGGCCCAGGTTGAACTGCGCCGAGTTGAGGCTGGTGGACAGGTGCAGGTCTTCCGGCGGCACCAGCTCCGCCAGCAGCGCGGAGAAGGCCGGATAGGTGAGCGTGCTCACGCACCCGTTGAGGAACGAGATGACGCCGATGACGGACACCGACAGCTGCCCGCGGAACGCCAGCACCGTCAGCACGGCCGCGAGCGCCGCCTGCAGCAGCGCGCCCAGCCCCGCGTACGCGCGACGGTCGAAGCGATCCGCCAACGCGCCGCCCACCGGCGCCAGCACCACCGCGGGCAGGAAGGACAGCGCGACGATGGCGCCCGTCCACTCCGCGCGGCCGGTGGTCTGCGTGACGTACACGCCCATCGCCACCGTCTCCATCCAGGTGCCGATGTTGGAGATGAGCGCGCCCAGCCACACGGCGAAATAGCCGGGGTATTCGAAGGGGCGCAGCGAAGTCAGTCGTGGGAGTCGATGGGCAGGCACGTCGAAGGCTGTCTTAGCGCACGCCGCCCACGCATGCCTTGCACGGCGCGGCACCCTTGGAGGCGCAATGAAGCGCACGCCAGCCCAGGCAGCAGCCCGGCTTCAACAAAGCACGCATTCCCTGACGGTGATGCGCGATGCGTGACACACAAAACACCCGCGGAGGCAGTGGCTTCCGTGGGTGCGGGTGCGGCGTTGTCGTGAAGACTCGGCGCTACGGCGCGGTGCTGGAGGCCGTGATGGGCGACTTGCGCGGAGAGAGGCGGCCGTCGTCGGCGATGCGGGCGCCCGTGTCGGGGAAGTCCTCGGTGGTGAGCTTGCGCACCAGCGAGACTACGTTGGCGGCCGGGTCCGGCTGGGTGATGCCTTCACCCATCTGCTTCGTGGGGAGGATGCGGCCGTTGGAGAAGCCGCCACGGCTGTCCAGCTCCACTTCGAGGATCATGCCCAGGCCCTGCGGACCCTTGAGGTTGAAGCGGCCGTAGGTGGCGAAGTTGCCCATGGAGTAGGCGATGAGGCGGCCCTGGTAGAACTCCATGGCGCGCGCGACGTGCGGACCGTGGCCGAGCACCAGGTGCGCGCCCGCGTCCACCACCGCGTGGGTGAAGACGCGCAGGTCGCCGCGGTCCTCGCCGAAGAACATCTCCTTGCCGGCCGGGACGTGCAGGGCCTTGCCGCCCTCCGCGCCGCCGTGGAAGGAGACGATGACGATGTCGTGCGTGGCGGCGGTCTGCTTCACCAGCGCGGTGGCGGTGGGCAGGTTGTTGAGGTGGTTGCAGCCCGCGGACGTGTGGAAGGCCACGAGCCCAATCTTCAGCCCGTTGCGCTCCACGGTGGCCACGCTGCCCGGCGGACCGCTCCAGGCGATGCCCAGCGCGTCCAGCGTGGACTCGGTGGCGCGGCGGCACTCCTCGCCGAAGTCGCCGGAGTGGTTGTTCGCGGTGGAGACCACGTCCACGCCGGCCTGCTTCAGGTAATCGCCGAAGGACGTGGGGGAGCGGAACGCGTAGCAGTTCGCGGGCGAGCGGCACTTGGTGGTGCGGCCGGTGTCGCAGAGCGGCCCTTCCAGGTTCACGAAGGTGAGGTCCGCGTCCTCCAACAGGGGACGCACGGCCGCGATGACGCTGCCGCCGCCCTCGGGGGGCAGGTAGCCCTCCGGCACGGTGGTGCCGAGCATCAGGTCACCGGCGGCGCGGATGCGCAGCTTCGCGCCCGGCGGCGGGGGCGGGCGGGGTGTGCTGTCCACGGGCTGCGCGAGCTTCGCCTGGAGCGCGGCCTGGTTGCGGGCCTGCGTGAGCGCGCCCTCCAGGTCCGGCTGATTGGGATTGAGCGCGCGCACCTGCGTCCACTGCGTGAGGGTGTCCGCCCAGAGGCCCTCGACGGAGTAGGCCCAGCCGAGTTCCCAACGACAGTCGGCGCGGGACGGCGCGGCCTGCACGCACGCGGACAGCTCCGCGATGGCGGTGCGCGAGTCCTTGGACTGGAGGGCGGCGACGCCCCGGGCGTAGTGCTCGTCCGGGTTGCCCACGGTGGCGAGACCGGACGCGCCGGCCTTGCCGTGCATCGTGATGGCCGCGGCGCGCAGGGCACCGAGGCTGGCCTCCACGGCGATGCGGCCTGCTTCGGAGAGGGATTCTGTCTGGCTTTGCGCGGCGCCCGTGGCTGGCACCGTGTTCGACTCGCGGGGCGGCGTCGGGATGGACTCGGCGACGCCCGCGGGCATCCGCACGGAGACAGGCGTCTCGGAGTCATTGGGACGGTTCCGCGTGGCGGCCGTCACGGACGCGAGCCCCGCCACATCCAGCTGCCGCGTCACCCGCGAGGTCCCCATCGCCCCTCGCACGGAGGCCATGCCCGCGGCTTCCAGCCGCCCGGTGCTCGCATCCCGGATGACGGAGCGCACGGAGGCCACGCCCGCCGCGGTGAGGCGCGCGGTGCTGGAGGACTCGGCTGTGGAGAAGTTGGGGACGGACGCGGCGGGCGCGGCGAGCGCCAGCATCAGCAGGACGGACGGGGGGGCCATGGCCCGCGCATCTTACGGGATGAAGCGGGGGCAGGGGCGCCACCGGCGTGCCCGGTTTGCTGGCAGCCGGGCAGGCGACACCCCTACACCCCTTGAAGGCCCTGGCCCCGGCTACCCGAGCGCGTCGAGCAGCACCGAGCCCCTGCGCTGACGCGGCAGCAGCCGGAAGTGCCTCA
Source organism: Corallococcus sp. AB032C (assembly GCF_003668935.1). NCBI lineage: Bacteria > Pseudomonadati > Myxococcota > Myxococcia > Myxococcales > Myxococcaceae > Corallococcus > Corallococcus sp. AB032C. The sequence goes on from NZ_RAWP01000053.1 coordinate 57,480, forward strand.
GCTCCCGGCGCTTCACCCGGCGCTCCAGCGCGCTGTGCAGGGACAGCCGCCCCGGCCCGCGCATCAGCGTCCCCAGCGCGATGGCGATGAGCGCCACGTTGAACTCGTAGCCGCCCTTGGTGATGTCGAAGCCGTTCTTCCTGTGCACCTTCGCGATGGCCATCGCCTGAGTGACGATGACCGACACCGCCGTGAAGCGCGTCGCGATGCCCAGGATGGAGCTCACCCCTGCCACCAGCTCCGTGATGCCCGTGGCCAGCAGCCACGGCTTGCCGGGCTTGATGCCCAGTTGCTCGAACATGCCCGCTTGCTCCTCGATGCCTTCCTTCTTCAGCTTCGCCAGGCCGTGATGAATCATCGTCGCGCCCAGCGACAGGCGCGGCGGCAGCAACGCGGCCGACTTCAACAGCGACGGTTGTTCGTTGAGCATCGTCACGTTCATGGGGCTCTCCTCGTCGGGACGCGGACGTCCGGTAGGTGAAGTGCCCCTTACGTTGTGACGCATCCGCCCATCCGGCCCCGACGCTCGCAGGCCCCGACGCCCGGCGGCCGGGCACTCAACCCCCGCCACGCTCCGCCAGCGGCACGTCCATCAGCGCCGCCACCTCCGCGCTGTAGCCGCCGGGTCCCTCGCCATGGACGATGAGCGGCGCACGCACCGACAGGCCCCGGTCCTGGTCCCGCAGTGCCTGCACCAGGAAGCGCGTGGCCGGCGCATCCACCCGCGCGTGCACGGAGCGCAGCACCCGGGGGAACAACCGCGCGCCCGCGAGCACTCCCAGCACCTCCGCCAGCCGCGCCGCCGGATACACCAGGCTCACGCCGCCACCGGGCCGCAGGGCATGCCGCGCCGCCGCGACCACGGACGGCGCATCGCACGCCACCTCCGACTTGGACATGGCCCGCTCCGCGTCCGGGCTCACCACGCCCGCCTCGGCCCGGCGGAACGGCGGGTTGGACACCACCTGCCCAAAGGCCCCGGCCGCGAACAGCGACCGTGCCTGCCGCAGGTCCCCGAGCACCGGCCGCACCCGGCCCTCGCACCCGTTGAGCGCCACCGCGCGCGTCAGCCGTCCGTGCACCGCGGGCTGCAACTCCAGCGCATCCACCGGGCCCGCGACGCCGAACTGCTTCACCAGGAGCAGCGACACCACGCCGCTGCCCGCGCCCAGCTCCAGCACCGGCCCGGGCAGGTCATGCCCTTCCGTGGCCGCGAAGTGCGCCAGCAGCACCGCGTCCAACGTGAAGCGGTAGCCCGTGCGGCGCTGGAACACGCGCACGTCCGCGGTGCCAATGGAGTCCAGCGTCTCGCCGTCCTCCAGTCTGACGGGCCCCACGGTCAGCGCGCGCCGTGCATCCGCTCGGCCACGTCCAGCACGCGCGCCTCGCAGGAGACGCCGTCCAGGTGGCTGGCCTCCACCAGGCCCGTGGGGCTGGTGACGTTCACCTCCGTGAGGTAGTCGCCCAGCACGTCGATGCCCACCAGCGTCAGCCCCTTCTCCTGGAGCGACGGCTTGAGGCGCTTGCAGATGAGCAGGTCGCGCTCGGTGATGTCCGCCTTCATCGGCGTGCCGCCCGCGGCCATGTTGCCCCGGTGGTCCGCGTCCGACGGCACGCGCAGCACCGCGCCCACCGGGTCTCCGTCCACCAGGATGATGCGCTTGTCGCCCAGACGGCTCTCCGGCACGTACGCCTGCGCGAGGATGGGCTCCTTCCCGCCCTGCGTGAGCAGCTCCACCATGGAGCGCGCGTTGCGGTCCCCCGGCGCGAGGAACAGGATGCCCTTGCCCCCGAACCCGTCGATGGGCTTCAGGATGGTGCCCTGCGCGTTCTTCGCCGCGAACTCCAGCACCACGGACAGCTCGCGCGTGACGCGCGTCTCCGGCATCAGGTCCGGGAAGTTCAGCGTGAAGAGCTTCTCGTTCGCGTCGCGGATGCCGGACGGGTTGTTGATGAAGATGGGGGCACGGTCCGGACACAGCTCCACCAACTGCGTGGCGTGCAGATAGTCCGCGTCCACCGGCGGGTCCTTGCGCAGGAAGAGCACGTCCAGCTTCGACAGCGGCCGCACGTCCTCGCTCAGCACGTCGAAGTGGTGCCCCACCTCACGCCGCACCCGGACCCGGCGCATGCGCGCCTCCGAGCACCGGCCGTTGAAGCGCAACCACCCCTGTTCGAAGTAGTAGACGTCGTGCCCCCGCCGCTGTGCCTCCAGCATCAGCGAGAACGTCGTGTCGTGGTCCACCCGCACGCTCTCGAGCGGGTCCATCAGGAAGCCTAGGGAGAGGGCCATGAAGGGCGGAAGATAGCGGACGCCCTCCGCCCGTGCCGCTCCTTCGAGCATGTCTTCGTCCACGCCGGAACGGACGGGGGTCTAGCGGCCCGGCAACTCCCTCAGCTTGAGGTTGAGGCGCACGGGCTTGCCCGTCTCCACCGGCACGGCGAGTACGCGGCGCTTCTTGTCCTCGCCCACCAGAATCAGCTCCGCCTGTCCCACCGGCAGGGAGCGCTTCACCAGCGGCGCGCGGCCCAGGGACTTGTTGTTGAGGAAGATCTCCGCGGGCTCGTCCAGGAAGAGCGTCACCTCGCCCTTGCCCTTGCCCTTGCGGCTGCCCCGGTTGGTGGTGACCTCGTCCCGGTCGTTGTCGCGGTCCTTCGCGCCTGCCCGGTCGCGGTCCTTGTCCTTGGTATCGCGATCCTTGGTGTCCTTGTCCGGCTCCACGACGGCCACGTCTCCGCCGGGCACGGGGGCGTTGGGCGGCAGGATGGGGACCATGGCGCCCAGGCCCATGGGTGGGGGAGGGGGCGCCTTCTCCTCGGCCTCCAGCAGCTGGGTGAGCCGGAACGCGCCGTAGGCCAGGCCCAGGAACAGCGACAGCGACATGAGCGCCCACACCCTGCCCAACTTCGAGCGCTTCACCGGGGGCGCGGTCTCGTCGCTGCCGGGGCCTTCCGCGCGAATCTTCGCGATCTCCGCCTTCTTGCGCGCCTCCACGACGCTGAGCGCGGTGGCCTTGCGCTCCGGCAGGTAGGGGCCGTCATCCTTCTGGAGCGCCCGCTTCGCTGAAGCCAGCACCTGGCTGCTCGTGGTGACGTCCGCGCTCTCCAGCAGGGAGCGCGTGGCCGCCATGCGCTCCGCGAACAGGCTCTTCATGAGCGCGGCGCGCTGGTCCGCGTCCATCAGCTTGCCGCCAGCCACCTTCTCGATGGCGCGCGCCATGTCCCGCCCGGACGGGTAGCGGCGGTCCACGTTGCGCTCCAGCGCGCGCATCACCACGCGGGAGATGTCCTCGGAGACGTGCGGCAGCAGCACCGACGGCCACGGGATGGCGTCCTCGAGGATCTTCACCATCTCGTCGCGCTCGGTCTTGCCCGCGAAGAGCCGCTCGCCGGTGATGAGCTCGTGCATCACCACGCCCACGGAGAACAGGTCGCTGCGGCCGTCGAGCGAATCGCCGCGCACCTGCTCCGGGGACATGTACCCGGTGGTGCCCTTCACCGTGCCCACGTTGGTGCGCTCCAGGCTGTTCTTCGCCTTGGCGATACCGAAGTCGAGCAGCTTCACGGTGCCGTCGTACGTCACCATGATGTTCTTCTGCGCCACGTCGCGGTGGATGACGGGGCTCGCCTCGCCGCCGGCGGACGTGAAGGTGTGCGCGTAGTGCAGCGCCAGGCACACGTCGCGGGCCACGGACAGGGTGAAGGCCAGCGGCACCGGCTGGCGCTTCTTCATGCACGCGCTGGTCACCTGGTTGAGGTTCTGCCCGCCGATGAACTCCATGGCCAGGTAGAGCCCGTCGTCCTCCTCCCCCAGGTCGAACACCTGCGCGATGTTCGGGTGGTTGAAGGCCGCGGTGATGCGCGCCTCGTCCAGGAACATGCGGACGAACTGCTCATTGGAGCGCGCGTCCGGGAGGATGCGCTTGATGACCACGTACTTGCGGAAGCCGCCCGGGCCCGACGTGTAGCCCAGGAACAGCTCCGCCATGCCGCCCACGGTCAGCTGCGTGAGCACCTCGTACTTCCCGATGCGCTCGCCCCGATGGAAGTCGATGAGCTCATCCTCCAGCGCCATGGAAAGAGGGCGCCCGCGTCGTGAAGAAAGCCGCCCGGACCATAACAGGGCTGTTGCATCCCGGGTCTTTCTTGCCGGTGGAACCCGCGAAGGAGGGGCCCGCATGCCAGCCCGCACGACCCCCAGGTCCCTGTGGATCACCTGTGGATGGTGTGGACGGCCCTGTGGACAACCCGGGGCACGGAAACGGCGTTGTGGATGCCCGGGGGAAACCGGCAATTTACCCACATGTAGCAGATCGCCGATTCGTGAATGATTCCCGAAGCTTGCTGACTTGTCCCCAACTCCGCTGCCCCTACCTCTTCCACCAGTTGATCAACACTCCAATTAGACTGGTGAAAAGAAGCGGGGCCCGTGCACAAGTCGGAAACCCACAGGCATCCGGCGCAGGGACAGAACGCTACAGGATCGTGGCGCGAAGCCGCTCCAGCAGCCCGGGCAGTTCCTGGAGCAGTTGCCGGTCCAGGTCCTCCAGCGCGGCGCGGTGCAGGACCAGGTCCTCCGGCTCGCGGTCCGCGGTCATCATGCGATGCAGGCCGCGCAGGCGCTGGTTGCGCTGGACCAGGCGGGCCAGGGTGTCGTCCAGCTCCTCCGCGAGCGCCGAGTCCAGGCGCAGCTCGTGGCCCACCAGCTCCCGCAGCTGCTCCACGCGGTAGGTGAGCTCCCAGCTCTCTTCGTAGCCTGCGCGCCGGGGCAGCATCTGCCCATACGTCCACCGCTCGTTCACCGCGGCCTCTAGTGCGGCCGGGGCCGGGTGAGGCCCGTCAGGGACAGGCGGGTGCGCATGGGGTCCAGCTCCACGTGCATCCGGCAGTCCGCCACGTCCAGGCGCAGGGTGTAGGGAGGACAGGGCGTGTGTCCCGAGTGATTCTCGGAGGCCTCCGCGCCCATGCGGAACAACTCGGCCAGCACCGCCCGCCGGACCTCGGCCGAAAGTCCGTCCACGGTGGACTGCACCCCCCGGGCGATGAGCACCGTGAATGCCTGCAATCCTGGAGAATCGTGCGGAGGGCCGGCCAGGGTCATACCCGCGCTGTTGCCAGAACCGTACCCTGCGACAGGCCTGTCGTTCCGGGGGGTTGGAGGGGCTCGAAACCCTTGGGGCTGAAAAAAACTCAGCCAGGAAAGTGCCCAATCCTGAAACCCGTCTCTTATACACGTCT